>JBEPXS010000347.1:0-3865 GCA_041641755.1 Balneolaceae bacterium | reverse complement strand
TCGGTTGTTTCGAAAAAAAAGTGAGAAAATCCAGGAGCATTATTACTTAGCAGTATGGCATTTTGTTTGGCGGGACTCCACCACATCGATTCGTTGGAGATGCCGGTACCCCATCCTTGGTAATCGGTCCGCAGGTATGAATGTCCTGCATCCAGTCTCCAAAAAGAGGAACTGCCAAATCGTTGAGGCAGGTCGATATTTCCAAAGGGATACCCGTATTCAGACCGCCCCCCGGGTACCTGGTAGGGAGAAAGTTCAAAACTCCTGTTTTGGGTAAAAATTAGTGTCGGCCTTATGGAGGCAGAAACTATTCCGTACTTCATGAAGAAACCCGCTGAAAGAGCATTAGAGAAACCTCTGCCTTGCCATATTGCGCCATCGGGACTGCTGAGAGGTTCCAGCGACTGCCAGTAGTTTTCTGTTTTTATATCATAAGGTGCAAAAGTGAAGCGTCCGGTTGAATAGGCCGACAGTACAGCATGAGGTAAATTGACCCAGGGATGAATAGTGAGCGTATCGCTCTGTTGTAGTACACTAAAATTGGGAGTAGCCCCATAATCCAGTGGAACTTTTCCACTCATCTGGAGAGTCTGAAGGTACTCCCACATGGAATCCCCGACCGGTAATTGCTGGGCCTGGGTAGTTGTTGGCTGGTATATAGTTGTGAATAAGCAGAAGAATAAAACTGCAGATAATTTTTGAAACATAATAGATGGCCGATTGATAAAGATAAAAATGGCGGGATTATCTTTATGTAGTCAGGCTAATAGCTATTTGTTCCATTTGAATACAGGGAATAAAGAGATTGATAGTTTTGTGTAATGTGGTTTAATTCTCTTGAGTTTGAACCCTGTAGACGATTTATTCTCCAAAATTTGGTGGTTTAAAGTGACTGTTTTACGCTCCTGAGGGTGGAATATTTTTTTTAAAATGGGGGAAATATCTTCTCATATCACTTTAATATTCTATGCCCGCTTCGGCGTGCCTGTCATTTCCTAATCTTCTTTATACGGAACTAAAAAAAGATTCTTGTTACCCCAATATATTATTATGCCAAAAACAACATAACTGATGATAGCTGGCACCAGCCAATCAAGGCTCTGGTAATACATCAAAAGAGTAAAAATCAAAGAAATAAGAACTATAACAAGAGAAACGGCCTGTCTGTATTTTGTGTGTTTATCGACAGTGAAGCGTCCACCGCAATTAGGGCACACCCTGTAATTTTTGAAAAACCCCTGATGGCGAAGTTTTCTCATAATAATATCAGTATGGCAGTGGGGACAAGTTTTCATTAAACCTACTACAAGTGATATGAGAATAGTTAGAATTAGATCTTCAATTCTCAAATAACAAAAAATATTGTAAAAAGTGCACCAATAACGATCAGGGTGATGAGTATTCGCAGGATTTGAGTATTTGGTGGTAAATCTTCAATGACAGTCCCTCTCTTGCTATTAGTATATTCCTCCAAGGAGTTTGGTGAATATTCAGCAAGCATGAACGACCAGTTCCCCAAACTCGGAATTTTATGCTGATGGCCAAGATATGCATAACTAATAACGAGCAAACCGGGGATCCAACCGGCCCATTCAGGTATATCAAAGCCAACGGAAAAGAGTAATCTGAACACTATCAATACGACTGCCGTACCAGTTAACGCATCGATTAATAACGCTAAAAAAGACTTGAGCAGGCCCGGCTTATCCATTTTTTCAGGGGTATTTACATTTCCCATCGTATTGAATCCTAAAAATAACTCACTGGTTCACGCTTCAGGAGTCTAAACTATATAATTTAGAAGATTGCACCGAAAGCACAAGGTGCAAAAGTTGAACGCAGTATATGGGGACAGGGTTTAGACCTGAAACCGAGAAACTTTTGTTAGCCTATTGATACCGTACTTCTTCTTTAAAACTCTGACTAAGATAAACAGGATATAAGCTATGTAGCCATCAAAATTGATAAATGCAATATGAACTAATTCTTCCTGTAAATTAAGATTTCCTGTCGTTTGACTGATATCGATTAAAACAATGTAGGCCAAAGCCAAACCGATTAGAAAACAAATTCCCAGTACAAATGCTACTCAAATCTGTATTTTTAAACTGCTCATTATTTAGTTCTCTTAATTCACGTTTGGATGACCTTGCACTCTTGGTATTTATGAGTACAGCTTGTCCACCTTACAACCCTGCAGAACCGCCTCTTTGTTGGGAAATTGACACCACCTTTTTATAGGTTTGGTAGCGGTTTAGTACCTGTTTTACATACTGTACGGTCTCAATGCCATGACAATAGCCGTACCGGGCATGTTGGTAATATCTGCGCTGCATCAGCATGAGGAGTGCATCGGCTACATTCTCCCATTGGTTGGGATCTCTGTTCTGTTCCATAACCAGGCGGCGGGCATCTATCATATGGCCAATACCCGCATTATAGGTAGCAAGAGCAAAGGACCATTGGTTTAAGCTGTCCAGGTAAGCATAACGATCCAGATGCTGTTTAATAATCCCGGCTCCTTCCCTAATATTTATTTCCGGTTTATACAGATGCTGGTACTCTGTTGTTGAATACCTGGGTAAAATCTGCATCAAACCCACGGCACCGGCCCAGCTTTTGGACTCTGAGTTAAAATTTGATTCCTGGGCAATAATGGATGTTAACAGCAGCCAGTTCAGGTCCAGGGAATCGGCTGTTGATTTAACCAAGTCGGCATACGATGAAAAAAGGCCGACATTCGAATAGTTACTTTCAGGATTATAGTACGCTTCAAGTTTAGGACTTTCTTCAAAATAACGCTGTTCAAGTATATTCAGGAAAGTGGAACGATTAACCCTTTTACCGTTATCTGTAAACCAAAAATGATTTCTCAGAAAAGAATTCAGTTGTGTTTCCAGCTCTGGAGAGTTTTTTCGGACAGCCCAGGCGATCGTATCTTTTTCGGCAATGGTGGGTCCGGTTGCCAGTCCCTGCATGTAGTTTTTTGCGGAATGAAATGTTTTGTCGTCCGTTATCACAGCGTTTATCCTGCCGTCAGCTACTTGCGCCAAAAGTGATTCTGTATCGATGTGGTCCGGGGCTTCCCGAACTATAAGGTCATGCCCCTGGTGCCAGAGCCTGTTAAGATGGTAATAGCCGGGACTATTTCGTCGGGCTGTAACCGGCAACCCTGATTCTGACAGCTCTCCAAACGTCTTTGGCTTGTCTTCCAGATCGGCGGCGTAGACTACTACCTGGTCGACGATATTATAGGGACGTGTAAAATTTACAGTCTCTTTTTGTTCAGAAGTGACATTGTAATTGGTGGCTATCACGTCTCCATCTCCGGAATTCAACAGGTTCTGAGGGTCATCATCCGGTCCCAGAATGACAACTTGCAATACCAGGTCATGCTCATTGGCAAAAGCATTCAGCAGTTCATAAGAAAACCCGGCATCCATCCCCTGATGAAGAAAATAGGTACTCGCACTGTAGCTGGTTATAATCCGTAGCACTCCGCTCTCCTTGATATCCTCAAAATTTCGGTCTACGGGATCACCGACTGGTGTTTTTGCGGACAAATGCTGCTCTATAAAGCGATCTATATCCTGCTTATTGCAACCGGTTAGCATAGTATATACTAACAGTATTACGGAAGCAATAAATATCCTCCCCCACGCTACTTCACTTATAAATTTCATACCATTCAATCTGGTTAACATAATAGGATGTTCAGAGACATGGAGTTTTTAAAATACCCTTTTTTAGCCGTCCCGAACGTTGATTTAATCCGATTCCCCTTTAATGTCTTAGTTTAAAGGGTTTAAAAATATTACGACATCTACGATATAAACCCAAACCGGGCAGAAAACGCCGTCTGCCT
>JBEPXS010000346.1:0-3880 GCA_041641755.1 Balneolaceae bacterium | reverse complement strand
GTAGCCAGAGCTTTTGAATATGCACATGAATTGGGTTTGGCTACCATTCTTTGGTGCTATACACGTAACTCCGCTTTCAAGAAAAACGGGACCGACTATCACGCGTCTGCCGATCTTACCGGGCAGGCCAATCACCTTGGTGTGACAATACAAGCCGATATTATCAAGCAGAAGCAGGCAGTGAACAACGGTGGATACAAGGCATTAAACATGGGGGATTCCTCCTATGGCAAGCTTGATGAAAGTATCTACACAGAGCTCGCTTCCGATCACCCGATCGACCTGACACGCTACCAGGTAGCCAACTGCTATATGGGACGTGCCGGTCTTATCAACTCGGGCGGTGGATCCGGTGAAAACGATTTTGCCCAGGCTGTCCGCACGGCTGTTATCAACAAGCGTGCTGGTGGTATGGGGCTCATTAGTGGCCGCAAGGCCTTCCAGCGTCCATTAGAAGAAGGGGTTAAGATTTTGAACTTCATTCAGGATGTCTATCTGGATGATAACATCACGATAGCCTGACCTTTGAGATTTATTTTTAAGGCCTTATGGAGATCTATTCCATAAGGCTTTTCTGTTTATGTAGATGGTATCCGGGGTATCACAGGACAGTTTGTCCATAAAGTTAGACTTATTGGATTTAGCCTGCTACCTTTGAATACTGAATTTTAGTCTCACCGGTGTTAAATTCAAAATAACTTTTGACTGACAAGCCGAGACATATACAGGAAGATCCGAAGGATTTTTTTTCGAAACGATACCTTTTCATTTCTATTGGATTGAGTATCCTGGGCATGGCGGTTGTGATCTATCTAACCTATACACCCGGCGTGTTGCACCATCTCAAGGCCAAACGCATGCCAGGGCTGGTCATAGCGATGGTTGTATCACTTTTACGTGTCTGGTTTTCAGCAGCTAAAATTCGTTTTCTAGCAGAAGGTCAGTTAAATTGGATTCAATCGTTCAGGGTTATTTTAACGTGGGATTTCACTTCGTCTGTTACTCCTTCGACTATCGGAGGTGCACCTGCTGCTACGTATGCAATGACAAAAGAGGGCCTCAAAGCCGGTCAATCTACGGCGATTATTCTCTATGGGGTTTTACTTGACCAGCTCTGGTTTGCATTAGCCATTCCTATCTTACTTGTTTCGGGACTGTTTTATGAGGTGGTTCCGGCCAATATCGGAATGGTCGGGGATATATCGATGCTTCTGCTTTACGCAGGGCTGCTTTCCTATGCCAGCTTACTTGCTTATGGTGTATTGAAGAATCCTGCTGTGCTAAAAAAAGTAGTAAACTCTGTATTCAAGCTTCCTATTCTTAAAAAGTGGAGAGAACAGGTCAGCGAAGAAGCAGAACACCTGGAGGAATATTCACATGAGTTGCGTAAAAAACCTGCCTCCTTTCTTTTTAAGGCCTTTTTTCTTTCCACAATGTCGTGGTTGTGCCGTATTGCTTTACCTACGATAGTGATTTTAAGCCTGTTACCAGCCAATGAAATCTTGTCCGTACTCAGAAGTCTGGCCATGAATCTGGCATTCCTGATTATGCCAACTCCGGGTGGCAGTGGTGGGGTAGAGGGACTGTTTGCCATATTCCAGGGGCCATTGATCGATCGAAAAGCGTTTATCGGTTTAGCTGTTTTTGCATGGAGGATTATCAGTTATTATATCAGTATTGGTCTGGGGATGATGGCTACCACATGGTATATCAATCAGTCGATGGTGCAGAAACTCGATAAAAAAACTGAACATAGTGATTCAGATGTAGTCGGAGAGATAAAATAAAAAGACACAACGTTGGCAAAATCCAGAATTGAATATGTATGTGGCGAATGTGGACACACCTCCACCAAGTGGCTGGGAAACTGCCCTGCGTGTGGCAAGTGGCATACTTTTAAGGAATTTACGGTAGAACGAAATAAGAAGTCTAAGAAGTCACACAAAGGAAAGGTTGAGGGGCTTGAGGAATCCGATTCACCCAAGTCGCTCGATGATATTTCGTTAAATGAGGAAGCCCGCTTTACCAGTAATATCTCTGAGTTGGACCGGGTGTTGGGCGGTGGTTTTGTTCAGGGCTCCTTTGTACTTATCGGCGGTGAGCCGGGCATCGGAAAGAGTACGCTGGCACTTCAGATTGCCAAGTCGAATCCCGATCTGAAAATTTTGTACTGTGCGGGAGAGGAATCAGCAGGACAGATCAAACAGCGGGCCCGCCGATTGAGCGTTTCTTCCGATAATCTGTTTATCTACAACGAGACTGATATCAGTCATATCCTGAAGGAAACCCGAAAGATGGAGCCGGATTTGTTGATTGTGGATTCGATCCAAACGGTCTATCGGACCGAGCTCACCAGTATGGCGGGCAGCATCCAGCAAGTCAAAGAGTGTGCGGCCCTGTTCCAGCAGCTCGCAAAAAAGCAGGAGATTACTACACTGCTGATTGGTCATGTAACCAAAGAGGGGACCCTGGCCGGTCCCCGCGTGCTGGAGCATATGGTGGATACTGTACTCCAGTTCGAGGGTGATCAGAATTATACCTATCGATTGTTGCGTAGCCTCAAAAACAGGTTCGGTCCGGCGCAGGAGGTTGGTGTTTTTGAGATGAGTGAGAATGGGTTGACCGACGTTCTGAATCCCTCACAATTGTTCCTGTCCGACTATGACAGCAACGTAAGCGGCAATGCGGTTGTGTGTACTATTGAGGGTTCACGTCCTCTTTTGATCGAGGTACAGGCCCTGGTTACGCCCAGCAACTACGGGACGCCGCAACGGACGGCCAGCGGTTTTGATCACCGGCGCCTCTCACTTCTGCTGGCGGTGTTGGAAAAACGGGGCGGCTACCAATTTTCGGGGCAGGATGTGTACCTGAATGTGGCCGGTGGCATAAAATTGAGTGACACAGCGGGAGATCTGGGCGTAGTTTGCGCGCTGGTGTCAAGCTATACCGATAAACCGATTTCCAATAATATGGTGTTTATGGGAGAGGTGGGACTCGGTTCGGAGATCAGGGCGGTGCCTAAAATTCAGCAGCGACTTGGTGAAATTGAGAAGATGGGTTTTAAAGGGGCGATCATCCCAAAAGCGAATAAACTGGAAAAGACGGGCTCATTGGAACTGGAAAGCGTTGAGTATATCGGTCAGGCTATAAAAAAAGCCCTGTAGCAATGCCACAGGGCCTAATTAGTTGGCAGCAACAGAAACTAAAACTAGTAGTTGTTACGCTCGCGTCGTTTCTGTTCACGAATGCTTCTCTTCAGCGCTTCACGACGTTCCTCGGAAGGTTTCGTGTACTGTTGATTTTCTTTGTACTCATTCAGTATCCGGGAACGGGTTACCAGTTTCTTGAACCGGTTGATCGCGCGGTCAATGCTTTCGTTGTCTTTTACGTTAACTCCAACCATTTACTAATTCACCTGCCTTAAATTGTTTTGCTTTCTAAATTGGATGCTAAATATAAGGATTATCTGTTAAAGTGTAACACATAATTTATAACTGATTTTTTATGCGTCTCATTCCATGCTCTCCTTGTGTTATTTGAACTAACTGTGAGGCACTTTCAAAGTGCCTCACAGTTTTTGTTTAGAGAAATTGTGGATTTAATACTAACTGCTCTTCCACCGATGTTTCCGTAATCCCAATCCCAAACAGTGCATAATCGTACCTGGCGGGGTCCTCGGGGTCGAGCAGGCGCATTTTGCGGGTGAGCTCTTTGGTGGCTTTCCAGTCGTTATAGGTGCGCTCCAGGATGCCGAGCACTCTTGCCTGCCGGGCCACGTGCACGTCCAGCGGCACCATCAGTTCAGAGGGATCCATGAAATTCATTGTACCGGGGTCCACTACACTGTTACGCCGGATCGTCCATCTAAGGTACAGGTAGA
>JBEPXS010000345.1:0-3881 GCA_041641755.1 Balneolaceae bacterium | reverse complement strand
TGAAAAAACGAGGATATACAATTAAGAAATCGTATCCCTTTCCCTATCATAATTATACCTTGTTTATTTGAGTTAGCATTTAGAGAGGTGTAAGCCCTTTCATATACCCCAAAAAAAATGAGGAGATGTTAATTCCCGGGATTTTATACAACCAATCCCCTAGTAATGTTTAATTGGTTGTTTAACTGAAATATAACCCACACCGTATTTGTGTTCACAATCTGCTTATGACTCACAATTTTGACTATGATAATATGCAATTTTTTTTCTTTTATGCAAAAAAGATAAACTTCAAAGACTGACTCACATCAGGGAATCATTTGCTGGTTTTAAAAAAATGCAACGTGGAGTTGTTCTTAGGAACCAATATCAATGCCCCATCGTTCATCCAACTAATAGATATGATGTCCCGAGCCTCCCCTGTAACAAAAAAACCACTTCTCTGCATATCTGTCGATTCGAAGTTCCCATCTCCGAGCCCTCTGAGAAACAGTCCATACCCCGCATCGTAACGCCCGCCCATCGAGGGTTTGACATCATAAAAATTGCCGGCAGACAAAAGATCGAGGGTTCCGTCTTTATTGTAATCATTAACAGAGAATGCAAAAACCGGAAACCATTGTGCTTTTTGAGGTAACGGCCTTATCTCAAAATGACCGTTATCTTTCTGTTCAACAAAAACGGAGTGCAGATTGGTGACAGTTTTTTTCTCCCAGGTCCCTTCTGTCAGGGTCTCCCCGAATATCTGTTGTATCGTTTTTCCTGCATAGTCCCGGTAGCTGTTAAATTTGGGGCGCAAAAATTTAAACTGTGTCAACAGCTCATCGCGCGGTGCAACCGGGTATTCCTTCCCGTTACGGGTATAGCCAACTATGGGATCTATCTGCCCATCATCATTATAGTCTTTGAGATACATGACGATCGGTTCTTCACGGGAGGCCTGCAAGGCAGAGTTGGTACCCATATTACCAACCACCAAATCGATATCGCCGTCATTATCGAAATCTCCGCTTTCCACTGTCTGCCACCATCCTTTTTCCTGAGACAAACCCACCTCTTCTGTTGCCTTTGACAACTTTCCGTCTTTATTATAAAGTATTGTCAGTGGCATCCAATCTCCTGATACTACCAAGTCAGGAGTTCCATTTTGATCTATATCAGTCCATATGGCATCAGTTACCATCCCCAGTTGCCGCAACCCGGGAGCAACCTGATCGGTTACCTCTTCAAATTTCCCATTGCCCTGATTTTCAAACAGGTGACTATCCGGTGATATACCATAATTATGAGGTACCGAACGACTTCCTACAAACAGGTCCAGGTCTCCATCGCTGTCATAGTCCTCCGCAATAGCCACCGACCCGTTTTCATAAACTGTGGGAAAAGCATCTCCCACACGAACAAAATTCTGATTGCGATCATTAAAATAAAACCGATCTCTCAATCCCTCCGTATGATAAGCATATTCATTACCTCCACTAACGACATAAAGATCCAGCGTGCCATCGCCATTGGCATCAAAAAGTTCAGCAGCCACATCTTCGAATTGTGAATCGTGCTCGAATGTTGGAAACTCATTCACCTGAAAAGTTCCATCTGTTTGCTGGAAAAACACTTTCCCAGCCTGTCTCTTAGCACCCCCTACATAAAAATCTCCCAGGTTATCCCCGTTGATGTCTCCAGTGGCCACTCCAGGTCCCTGAGAAGACAACATAAACGGAGTAAGCTGCTGCTGGTTATAGTCGACATAGGTATCTTCTTTATGCGTGTAATCCGGAGAAACTTTTGAGGTCAGATCTTTAAAAACGGGCTGACTTTTTGTGGTTTCTAGTTCCCCCCTGTTATAGGAATATGTGCCTGCGGCTTCAGTTTGTTTCAGTACCAGGGACTGATTTGAGTTTATATCGTACTTCGTTTGCCATTTTCCATCAGGCCAGATAACTACCAGGGAATCTATTGCTCTACTGCTGCCCAATCCAAGTGTTAATTGGTTTTCAACAGAAGACTGGAATCCTCGTGTAACAAACATCTCATATTTTTGAACAGAGGTGGAGTCATATACCAACAACTTACTGCCTATACCCTTACTGTTTCTATCGTCTCCTTCAAACTGAATCTTTAAAAAATTTCCGCCATTCCGTTCACGGGTCATGTTCCGTTGTATCGTAGCCGTACTGTTCACATTATTTATAACCAGATCCAGATCTCCATCATTATCCAGATCTCCGTAGGCTGCACCGTTCGAATATCCGGGTTTGCTGAAACCGAGTGAACTACTTTGATTTGAGAAGGTATTATTTCCGTTATTTTTAAATCCCACATTTGAGATCTTGGAGTGAGGCATTCTTGAAATAACATCTGCATCCGCACCACCGGATCCGCGCCCCCTGCTTAAAGACTTTTGCGTGGTATCTCTTCGTACATACAACAGATAATCCAGATTATTGGGTCTTCGATAAATTCCATTTGTGATAAATAGATCCTTCAGGCCGTCGTTGTCCATGTCAAATAACAACGGTGCCCAGCTCCAGTCTGAAGCATTGACCCCCGCAAACCGGGCAATTTCCGAAAACCTTATTCCTGCGTCCTGGGCTTTACCCCGGTTTAATTGGAGCGTGTTCTGAATAAGCTGGGGATGGTAGCCAAACTGACGCTGAATGGTATACACTTTAAATGTTTCTGAACTTACCGCTGTTTTTAACCCCTCCTCGTTCATCGGCAACATATCGGTTACATAAATGTCGGTTAAACCATCATTATTTATATCTGCGATATCATTGCCCATAGAGGCACGACTGGTGTGACCGGTGGATTGCTCCAGTATATCTGTAAAGGTACCATCACAATTATTACGATAGAGATAGTCGTTTTCATGAAAGTCGTTGGATACATAAATATCGGGGCATCCATCATTATTCAGGTCACTTGTGGTGACGGCCAGTCCATATCCTAAAATACTATTGTATATTCCGGCCTGATCAGTAACATTGGTAAAACTATCACCGTCATTTCTGTATAGCCGATCCCCTGCATTAGGATCATCAATCTTTCGTCGTTCAGCCCGTGCAAATGATTTTTGCGAATGAACGGCATGATTCAATAAATACATATCCAGATCACCGTCACTGTCATAGTCAAAAAATGCAGCTTGTTTTGAATAGCCCTGAAAATCCAGGCCATACGCTTCTGCCTGGTTGGTAAAGGTGGAATCTCCATTATTTATATAAAGCTTATTTCTCCCCTCCATCGAAAGATAGTTTACATTGCTCACGTAGATATCGAGAATACCATCTCCGTTAACATCTGCCATGGAGGTACCTGTGGTCCAGTCCCCCGTTCCTTCTAACCCAGCCTTCTCCGTAATATCTTCAAACACAAAATCCCCTTTATTCAAATACAGCTTATTTGGTTTCAAATTCGCTGTAAAATAGAGATCCGGCAAGCCGTCATTATTGATGTCTCCTATTGATACACCACCACCATCATAAAAGTAAAGATAGTTCAGGATGTTAAAATCGGAGGTGGTCACCAGGTCATTTGAGAATGTCACATTCGTTTTATCCGGAGATTGCATCTCAAATGTTGTTGAACTATCAAACAAATTACATCTGCTGGTAAAAAGAACGACAGTTAAAAGCAGTAGTAATTTGAGAAATAAAAAATCATGAGGACGTGAAAAAGTATTCTTTTTTTCGTTCATATATACTTGGAGTAAACCTAATTTTTAACCTGTTCTTATCCAGTGAATCCTTATAAAAATTTATTACCAATTTTCGAATTCCTTTTGAAGGGTAAAGAACGGTCATAAGAATTCTACATGCAAAACAAAATAACTAAACGGAAACCCATTTAGGGGTTGAAACCCTTACCGCCCACCGATG
>JBEPXS010000344.1:0-3904 GCA_041641755.1 Balneolaceae bacterium | reverse complement strand
GGTAACAGTTGTTGAGGAAACAGATTATCCATTCAAGGAAACTATTAATTTCACAATTCAAGCTCCTCACGATGTACAGTTCCCCCTTGAACTGAGGATACCGGGCTGGGCGAAGCAATTTAGCATCAGGGTTAATGGAGAACAGTGGGAACAGGGTGAGAACAATAAAGGGGAAATGGTCAAAATTGACCGGAGATGGTCGGATGGCGACCGGGTGGCTCTTAATCTGCCGATGAATGTTCGGGTGAGCCGCTGGGCTGAACAATCAGCCGGGATTGAGCGCGGACCGCTGGTGTATGCCCTTAAAATCGGGGAGCGATGGGAAGAAAAACCACCAGAGGAGGATAACTGGCGTATCCGGCATTCATATTACGAAGTGCACCCGACTGATTCCTGGAACTATGGCCTTACGCAGGAGAGCATTGATGAGATGAACTTTGAGGTAATTTATCGAAAAGAAAAAACCGGCCTCTATCCCTGGAATTTGGAAAATGTACCGGTGCAGCTTCAAACGAAAGCCAAGCGTATCAAAGAGTGGAAACTGTATCAACATTCGGCGGGTCCTTTGCCCGTTAGCGGTCAATATTTGTATGGACATGAGCCTGGTACGGCGGAAGTACCTGTTGAAGATATTACGTTGGTGCCTTACGGTGCTACTACACTACGGATATCTCAATTCCCGGTAGTACAATAGCGTTATTTTGGCAACTAGTTTTTATTTTTAAAATTCTCAATAAAATTTCGAGTATAATCGGAGAGGACCAGGCGACCGCTAATTTCGGCACGTTGTTCCAGGAGCGTGTCCCAGTGGTCGGTGCCCCGCCAGAATACTTTTTTGAGCTCTTTCATCGCTTCGGGACTGCTGTTGGAAAGTTCGGTTGCCAGTTCATTGACAGCTTCCTCCAGTTCCTCCCGAGAACTGTAAAGGTGAGCATAAAGCCCTTTGTCATATGCCCACTCGGCATTATACCAGGTGGTTGCATCGATGGCCAGGGTACTGAAGTTGGTGTCACCGATTTTACGTCGTACAGCCGGCCCCACTACAAACGGACCGATTCCGAGTGAAAGTTCACTCAATTTTACGTCCGCTGATTGATGTGCCAGGGTGTAGTCAGCCGCGGCTGCAATACCAACACCGCCTCCTACGGTTTTGCCGTGAATTCGGGCTATTATGAGTTTTGGGCACTTGCGCATGGCATTAATCACCAGGGCGAAGCCCATAAAAAAGTGTTTCCCTTCATCATAGTTGGAGATAGCGATCAACTCATCAAAAGAAGCACCGGCACAAAAAGCACCATCTCCTCCACTTTGCATTATGACGGCATGAACCTCAGAGTTTTGCCCCAATTGGTTTATTGTTTTGGCCAGGTCCCGAAGCATATTACCCGGCAAGGAATTGCCTTTGGGATGATGAAAAGTTATTATCCCGGCATTGTTTGTAATATCGGTGGTTATGGTTCCTTTTTCGAACATAGAAATAATTTTCAAGTTTTACATTTTCGCTGAATTGGCACAGGGATGCACAAAGAAAAAATCACATGTACTCTGATATTCTTTGTGTATCGCTGTTGTTTGATTTTTACTCATTATCAAAAATATCCATATCAAGTCGTTCTCGTCGTTTAACAAGGGTGAGTATTGTATAATCTGCGACCAGTTCCTTCTCTTGGTTAATGACCTCCACATCCCAAAACACAATGCCAAATGGATATTTATCTGTGGCTTTCTTCTGGCGTACTTTTTTACTCTTTACAATCAGTTTGGCCTGAATTGTATCGCCCGGGGCTACGGGCTTTACGAAACGAAGATTTTCCAGTCCGTAGTTGAGAAGGACCGGGCCCGGTTTGGGATCCACGAACATCCCGGCAGCGGCCGAAAGCACGAAATAGCCGTGGGCTACCCGCTTTTCAAATAGTGAATCCTGCGCCGCGATTTCATCAAAATGAGCATAAAAGTGGTCGCCGCTCACAGCTCCGAAATTAGTGATATCTGCTTCTGTGACTGTCCGGCGGTGGGTGGTGAGTGCTTCTCCAACTTCCAGATCTTCAAAATACTTCCGGAAAGGATGCTTCTCAACTTCTTCCGTTTCTCCGCCTTTGATATATTGATTGGTGATTTCAGTAAGTGTGGTGGGAGATCCCTGAAGTGCTACCCGCTGCATATAGTGCAGCACAGCTCGTGCTCCGCCCAGCTCTTCGCCTCCGCCCGCATGGCCCGGTCCACCGTGGATCATATGGGGCATCGGAGAACCGTGGCCGGTAGACTCCTCGGCACAGTGTCGATTTACCACCATAAACCGACCGTGATAGGGAGCGCATCCCAATGTGATTTCCCTGGCGATTTGGTCATCAGCGGTGAACAGTGAACCTACAAGAGAGCCGTCAGCTTTGTTGGCAAGCCGGATAGCTTCTTTAACTGAGCCATAAGGCATAATCGTGGTCACCGGTCCAAAGGCTTCCACCTTGTGGACACCATCAACTTCCAGCGGTTTGTGACAAAGCAGCAGCCGGGGACCCGCAAAGGCACCTTCATATTTGCCGTTCCCATCCGAATAGACCGACTCGGTATCCTCGATCAACTCCTGCAACCGGGAGCCAAATCGTTCAGCTTGCCCAACACTTGCCAGAGGGCCCATTACAGTTTCCTCCTGATTGGGGTCCCCGACTTTGACAGATGATAGCTGTTCTTTTAGCGCTTCAATAACCTCGTCAATATACTTTTGCGGTACAATTGTCCGCCGGATAGCCGTACATTTTTGCCCGGCCTTGACGGTTATTTCCTCGGATACCTCCTTTATAAACAGGTCAAACTCCTCCGTCTCCGGGGTTACATCCGGACCGAGGATGGAAGCGTTCAGGGAGTCGGCCTCCAGGTTAAAGCGTACGTTGTTGGCGACTATATTCGGATGGGATTTTAACTTTTTCCCGGTCTCCGATGATCCGGTGAAGGCAATTGAATCCTGGCTGGTGAGGTGATTTAACAGATCTCCGGGTTTGTCGGCAGCAATATATTGGATGCTTCCCTCAGGCAGTAGTTCGGATTCTATCATGTCTTCAAATACCGCGTGCGCCAGGTAGGAACCGGTCGGGGCAGGTTTAATGATCGCCGGGAGACCAGCAATTATCATAGGTGCCAGCTTTTCCAGCATCCCCCAGACAGGGAAGTTAAAGGCGTTTATTTGGACACCGACACCGTGGCGGGGCACACAGATGTGCTGGCCGACAAATGTTCCCTCCCGGGAGAGCTGTTCCATACTTCCTTCCACATGGTATGGAGCATCGGAAAGCTCAATCCGTGCCTTGCTGGAGAGTGTGAACATGGAGCCGATTCCACCCTCAATGTCAATCCAGGAGTCCTTGCGGGTTGCCCCGGTGTGGGAGGAGAGTTCGTAATACTTTTTTTTACGTTTCAGTAGATATTTGGCCAGAAATTTGATCTTAAAAGCCCGCTCATGAATAGACATTTTCCTCAGTTTGGGTCCGCCAACTTCACGTGCATACTCACAAACTGACTTGTAGTCCAGATCGGCTTCAATCATCCGGGCCACCGGTTCACCGGTAACCGCACTTTTCAGAACCGTTTCTTTACCTTCGTCGACCCAACTGTTTTGAATGTAGCTTTTTACTTTCATGGCCATACCTCAGGAGATTATGTGCATACGGAATTGAACATTTTAATTCTTCCTTTTTTTCCAGGTTTCATACTTGTGGGATTGGCTGGATCTGTCCTCCGGTTCTTCACGCAACGGCTCGCATTCTTTAAGAGTACCATGCAATTGTTCAGGCAGCTGTTTATAGAGTTCAGTACCCTCCGTCTTCCAGCGAATCATTTCGGGAGAAACATCCTTTACAATTTTACCGGGATTGCCGACTATCATCTTGCGTTTGGGGATCTTCATCTCTTC
>JBEPXS010000343.1:0-3951 GCA_041641755.1 Balneolaceae bacterium | reverse complement strand
AAAGCGTGGTGCTGGTCTTGGTGGCGGACACGATGAGCGCGAACAGACCTTAAATCAGATGCTTTCCGAACTTGACGGATTTGAACCCAACGAGGGCGTCATTGTGATGGGAGCAACGAACCGGCCCGATATCCTGGATAAGGCCCTGTTGCGCCCCGGACGGTTTGACCGACAAATTACTGTTAGCTTACCTACGCAAAAACATCGTGAGGAGATCCTGGAGATACACGCCAAAAATAAAAAGATGAGTGATGATATTGACCTGGATGAGATTGCCCGTTCGACGCCCGGATTTAGCGGTGCTGATCTGCGTAACTTGTTGAATGAAGCCGCACTTATCGCTGCCCGCGAAAAACGCAAGGAAATAGAGCAGCAGGATGTCGATCAGGCGCGTGACAAAGTTATGATGGGGCTCAAACGGGAAGGACTCCGGCTTTCTGATGAAGAAAAGAAATTGCTGGCTTATCACGAAGCGGGTCACGCCGTTGTTGCGGCAGCCATGCCTAATGCCGACCCGATTCACAAAGTGACTGTTATTCCACGCGGCAAGGCTATGGGCGTTACCATGCAGTTGCCCGAAAAAGAGAAGCTGCTGTACCAAAAGAAGTACATGCTCGATCGTATGGCGGTAATGATGGGTGGCCGTGCAGCTGAAAGCCTGATTTTTGATACCTCCACCAGCGGCGCGGAAAATGACCTGAAACAGATTACCAAACTGGCCCGCAAGATGGTGCTCGACTGGGGCATGAGTGATAAATTTGGACATATGGCATTTGGCGGACAACGCGAGCAGGTGTTTCTGGGTGAGCAGATGGGCAGCCAGCGGGAGTACAGTGACAGCACGGCGCGGGAGATTGACGAGGAGGTCAAACGGATTCTGGAAGACTCCTACAAGAAAGCCGAAGATGCCCTGAAAGAATATCGTGATGTTTTGGATAAAGTAGCCGAAGAGCTTCTGGAGAAGGAAGAGGTGCCCGGTAAGTGGGTGGAAGACTTACTGAAGGATAGGAAAAATAAAGAGTCAAAAGATGAAGAGGAGTAATTGTCATGAATGAATACAAAATTATCTTCGACAGCGGAGTCACTGAACACATTCAGGCTGTTTCTATAGAATTTAATGATCACATAGGGCGTATTGAGGTCAAAGACGAAGAGGGAGAGCAGGTAGACGAGTTATACCTCGATTTTGATCATATTACTGCTATTATTCCCCAGTGATAAGTACCTGGAGCCTGAAGTATTTGAATATTACTTGATACCCTTGCCATACCGGAGTGAATTATGTTTAAGGAGTTTAAAGAATTTGCCATTCGCGGGAACGTCATAGATATGGCAGTAGGTATTATCATTGGTGCGGCTTTCACCAGTGTAGTGCAATCACTGGTAAAAGATCTGGTGATGCCTCTTCTGGGGCTCCTTACCAGTGGAATTGACTTTTCCAATGATTTTTTTGTTTTAAAAGAGGGCACCCCTCCACCACCTTATGCCACAACTGAAATTGCCCAGCAGGCGGGAGCGGTTGTGATGCGATATGGTGCTTTCCTGAATGCGGTCATCAGTTTTTTGCTGGTATCTTTTGCTGTGTTCATTGTTGTGCGATATATCAATAAACTCAGAAATCCCAAAAAATCGCCGGAACCGGTTTCTCCCAGCCTGAAGAAATGTCCATATTGTGTTTCAGATATACCGGCAACTGCCACTCGTTGTCCACACTGCACTTCTGATGTTGATTAACAGAGGGCTTTGAAAAAACAGCTGTTACTGCGAACGGTGTGAAGCAATCTCCCGATCAGAGCCTCCACAAAGAGATTGCTTCGAGTCTGCCCCAAAAGTCCAATTCAGGTGAAGGTTACCTAAATAAGTAAGGGATGGAGTTAGTAGAAATAAGAATGTCAGCCGGCACACACAGTGGAATAAGGAGAAATTGGGGTCCGGGGAATCGGGGATACGGCCGGATATTATATGATGAGCGGCGGTGAAAGAGGCAACTGTCCTGGCCCCGGGCTTGTCATCGCGAGGAGTCCCGAAGGCTTTCGGGACGACGTGGCGATCTCCAAAACTGTGCCCCGTCCGGTCCCCGTAGTCACTTCGTAATGACAGCCTGTGAAAATAACGGTTTTGCAAAGTCTCATTTAAGCTGCTTTCCTTACACCTACTCCTTGGGCTACTGTTATTTTTAATAGCCGTTTTGTAACAAAATACAAGGTGTATACTCTTTATAATAAAGGGGATATATTTCATTGTTTTTACTAGATTTGTGGTATTCATAATATAAAATAGAAAGGGTGGGTATGGCTAATTCATCTCCTTCGCCAAAGGCGCGAAATACCACTATAATTTTTATCACGGTAGTTACACTGCTGTTAATGCTTTCCTACTACCTTTTTGTCTACGTGCCGGCCCATGAAGAGATTATGCACGAGCAGCATACCCGTGTGCTGAATAAAATAGCTCAAAATGTTAAAGCCAAGCTGGGCAGTACGATTAATAACGCGCGGAATATAGCCGGAGCAGCAACCTTTTTAGGAGAAGGAAACAGAGATCTCAAAGAGCTTAAAACAGAAGCCTCTTATTATAATGAAAATATTGTCTTTGAGGATCTCTATCCGGCAGACAGTACGTTTGCTTTTGATATTTACCTTGACGAAAAAAAATACGGTGAACCGAGTATATTCATTACTGATTCGGTACATGTGCGGTTATGTGGAGAAGGTCAGGATCACTCCGAGCTGGTACCCCGCGAATACGTTCTTTCCATTTCAGCAGAGAAGCTGGTTTCCAACCTGTTGCGGTTCGATCACTTCGAAAAGTTTACCCTGTTCAGCCCCGATCGAGCACTCTTCGAAACCCATCCTACCGGCTCAAAAATCAATATGGACAGCCTGTTCAGTAAGGATGAACTGATTAGCAGCAGTCAGTTCAGGGAGGTTACGTATGGAGGAGTTCCCCATATAGCTTATTTCAGGCCGTTACGATTTGGAGACGATAAAAACTGGATTCTTACCGGGTTTGTCAGTACCCAGAAAATAGCCGCCCAAAAGTTCAGCCTCTCTCCGCTGTTCAGTATCATATTGTTGCTGTTCATAATTCTGACCTTTCTGAGTATCCCCTTTATCAAAATAAAAATTATGCACGTCCGGGAGCACCTGACCCTTAAAGAAGTAGGATTTTCATTTATCTCGGTTACGTTTATAATCTCCATCCTTATTCTGTTGGTACTTATGGGATACAGCTACTGGGGCATCGACAAACCCAACATTGAGCAGGAGCTTCAGACTCTTTCAGGCGATATTAAAAAATCGTTAACGGCCGAGATAGAATCGGTCTTAAAGGTGCTGAAGAACCCGGATCAAATTCGGGATATAGACGGAAGCGGGTTAATAGATTACTACGAGGATCAGGACCTGTTATCTTTCGAAAATATCTTTTTCATTGATGGCAAGGGCAATCAAGATCCACAAAAGAAGTCACTGGTCGAAAAGCCGACCCCGGTCATTAACATTAAAAGCCGCCGCTATTTTTCCAAAGCTAAAAACCCGGAGATACTGTGTTCAGAGGGGTTTGTACTCAGAAGAGAGGAAGAGGAGGACTGTTTCTATCTGGAGTCGATTATATCCTACAATACCGGTAAGCAGCTGGCAGCGGTATCGATGTCTACAGAAGGAGCCAACCGCCCTGATCTTGAAAAATTGCCGGTGGTGGCTATGACCGGTCGATTCCATTCAATCATTGAAACGGTACTTCCGCACGGATACGGGTTCTCGATACTCAGCAACGAGGGAGATGTTCTTTTTCACAACAACTCGAACCTGAATCTGCAGGAAAATTTCTTTGAGGAACTCGAAGCCTCCGAAAGTTTGGAGGCCCATATATTTGGCAGGAAGGAAGGGGTTATTAAAACCGACTATCATGATAAATCCACGCTATTGCACGTCGCTCCGGTTGGAGATT
>JBEPXS010000342.1:0-4005 GCA_041641755.1 Balneolaceae bacterium | reverse complement strand
AGTGAGCCGATTAAAGGGCCGGATTCTTTGGAGTACTTTTATGCTCCCAAAATATTGGCGCTTGCTGAACGGGCCTGGGCCAGCCAACCTGCCTGGGAAGCGATGAGCAACAGCGGTCAAAGAACGGAAGCTTTTACCGAAGACTGGAGCCGGTTTGCCAACAGGATCGGTCAAATAGAGATGCCTAAACTGGATCACCTGTCAGATGGATATAATTATCGGTTGCCGTTACCAGGTGCTACTATTGAAGAAGGTGTGTTGCAAGCCAATGTAGAATTCCCCGGGCTGACTATCCGGTATACGACTGATGGTAGCAAGCCAACCAGTGAATCTGAAATATACCAGAGTCCGGTAGAAGTTGAAGGACCGGTAAAACTACGAGTATTTGACACCCGTGGCAGGGGAAGTCGTGTAGTTACGATTAAATAAATGCTATCCCCCAGTCATCTTGAATGGAGCCTGCGGAATGAGAGATCTTTGTATCCGGAGGCAACCCATTTCAACGAAGATCTCTCCCTTGCGCTCGAGATGACTCCTTAATAAAGTTTTAAGATTATGCCTTGATTTTAGGAAATTATATCGGACTCAGGTTATATTATATAGAACCTCACATTAAATTATAGTTTCACTTTTCTGAGAGCTACTCTTAAAACAGCATAGGAGAAAAGGGCCACAGCCAGCCAGATGAAACTTTCCATCCAGAAACCAAAAATAAGCTTTCCCATCAGAAAGAGTATTGAATAAACCAGGATGATAGATGAAATCAAGCTGGCAACTGAGTACCCCCAGTTCAGTTGCTCCGGTTCCATACCCAGCTTTTTATAAACGGGGCCCCAGCCAAGTCCGGGACGAATTTTCTGACAGAAAGATTTAAGTACTTCAGGATCGGTGGGCCGGGTAAGAAAGGTAGCACCGATCCAGAAAACAGTAGTAACACCAACTGTGATAAAGAAACTCGCTGGGAACTCAAAGACCCAGACAAATTTAACCACCGAAAAAATAACAATTGGTACGATGGTAGCCGTAATTTCGCTCCACACATTGACTCTCCACCAGTACCATCTTACAATCATAACCAGTCCAAGCCCCGCTGTACCTTCAAGTACAACCATCCAGACTTCTGAGATCGATTCAAACAGCGTCGTAGTATAAAGTGACAGCACCATAATCAGGATCGTACAGATACGGCTTATCTGAACGTAATGTTGTTCTGATTCGGATTCCGTCCCGAATTTTTCCGGCTTTTTAATGAACCGTTTGTAGAAGTCATTTACCAGGTAGCTGGCTCCCAAATTCAGAAATGTGGATACCGTGCTCATGTAGGCCGCCAACAGTGACACGATTAAGAGTCCCTTCAAACCGACCGGAGAAAAATCGTTAATTGCCATAACATAGCCGAGGCGGGCGTTTTCTTCGGTGAGTTCAGGATAGAGCAGAATGGCCGAGAGGCCAACCAGTATCCAGGGCCATGGACGAACGGTATAATGCATAATTTGGAAGAGCAGTGTTGCCCACAGGGATTCTTTTTCCGAGCGTGTACTCATCATGCGCTGTGCGATAAATCCACCGCCGCCGGGTTCAGCCCCGGGATACATGCTGGCCCACCACTGGATCCCCACATAGGCTAGCAGAGTCCCCATAGAAACAGTAAGTGTAGTTGCAACCTCTCCTGTGCCCCCGGTAAGATCAATACTTGGGAAAAACTGTAAAGACCCCTCGGGTAATCCCGATTTAAGTCCCGGTATACCTCCAACCTGTTCGGATGATACGACGATAATTGCCAATGCCACAGAACCAATTATAGCCAGGAAAAACTGGAGAACATCGGTAAAAACCACTCCAATAAGACCGGAAAGAGTGGAATAAACGGCAGCTATAACCATTGCCGCAACTACGTACCACATAACCTGATTGGCCGGGATATCAAACAGAACAGTCAGGATTGAGATCAACGCGATATTTACCCAACCGATAAAGAGGGTGTTGAGAATTAAACCGAGATAAACGGTTTTGAGTCCCCTGAGAAAGGCTGCCGGTTTACCACTGTATCGTATCTCTATAAACTCAATTTCGGTCAACACGTCAGCACGTCGCCAGAGCCGGGAAAAGAATAGTGTTGTGAGCATGCCGCCGATCAGGAAGTTCCACCAAAGCCAGTTTCCCGAGATCCCGCTGTCGTGGACAAGTTCCGCTACGGCCAGTGGTGTGTCGGCGGCGAAAGTGGTTGCTACCATTGAGAGGCCTGCTATATACCAAGGCAGGTTCCGACCACCCAAAAAGAAGCTGGACATATCTTTGCCGGCCTGTTTCCTGAACCAGAATCCGATGGCAAGAACCACAGTTATATAAATAAAAATGACAAGCCAGTCTAAGAGAGCAATGTCCATCCCGTTTCTTGGTTGTTTGGGGGCTTTGCAAAACCAACTGTCATTGCGAATGAAATGACAAGCTGGTAAAAATAAGGTTTTTTAAAGCCCTCTTTAAGTAAAACAACAGGTTATATTTGGTGAACGGCCTCGTCAAGTTCAGTCCCTAAAATATTTTCTTGTGGATATCCGTGGCCCAGATGCTGCCTGAATCCTTCACCAAATTCAACCCCAACCATTTCCCCTCGTTCGGATGAAAATTGTTTCATCGTTTCCAGGTATTGGTCCATCCCGTGATGATCCAACAACCACTGGCGCTGGCTGTCATGGCACTTCAGCATCTCTTTTTTGGTGTCGATTACGTCAGAGATGTCTACCACAAACCCCGGCTCTATCATGTCACCGAATTTGTTTTTCCCCTCCATCGGATCCATATAATAGAGATATGGCACGTTGAAATACGGAGATGCATCTTCCGTTGAAATGTTGGCCATACCTGCTGCGAAAGTAGCCGTTTGTACGAGCTTGCTGGTCATTTCATGATCAACCATGTAGCAAGAAGGACTCATCGTCAACACCAGTGTTGGCTGAACCTGGCGGATTAGCTTGATCACTTTTCTAAGCGACGGCTGATCATACATGATGAAGACATCCCTGAATTCCAGGCAGTGATAGTCGGCATCAAGGAGTTCCGCAGATTTAGCCGCCTCCGCCTTTCGAATGTTACTTATTTTTTCTGGGCTCAGCTCCCGCGTTCCACAGTCTCCGGCCGTCATTGTTACCAGTTCTATCTGCCAACCCTTCTGTTTGAGCAGTGCCAGCGTACCTGCACATAAGAACTCCACATCATCCGGATGAGCAACAACGGCCAGAGCAACTTTCCTGTCTTTGTCTAAACTATTATTCAAACCAGCCTAATTTGTCTTAATGTAGAATTGATGATCATTCCTCTATAGATATATCACTGGAATTACTTACAAAAGAAATATGGGTTCCGTCCGGCGACCATGAGGGCACATTAATGGTACCCTGCCCCCCGTAAATATAAGCGATCACTTTAGGATTTCCACCATCCAGGGGCATCAACCGAAGATACACACGCTTGTAAAACGGGTGATCAGATGGGTCCACCGATTCCGGATAGGAAAGAAATACTACCTGCTTGCCATCCGGTGATATATGAGGAAACCAGTTATTGAGATTATCGTCGGTGAGCTGTTCCTGGTCGCTGCCGTCCGGCTTCATCCGCCAGATCTCCATGCTTCCGGTACGGGCTGAGTTGAAATAGATATATTTACCATTCGGTGTATATTCGGAACCGTCGTCTAGCGCGGGATCGGTTGTCAGGCGAATCTCTTCTCCACCGTCAGCTGAAATTTTGTAGATGTCGTAGTTATCATTTCGACCTGCAGTGTAGATAAGGTATTGATTATCAGGAGACCATCCATGCAGGTAGGAGGGACCTTTCTCGGTAACCCGTTGTGGTACACCGCCATCGGCTGGCATAGTATAGATAATGGAGGCACCGTCAGTGTCTTCGGTATGATGGCTGATACCCAGTATAGTCCCGTCAAAAGTAAGTACATGGTCATTATTGTTATTGATGGCAAAGTCGGTATCCAGTATCTCGGGGCGATCC
>JBEPXS010000341.1:0-4017 GCA_041641755.1 Balneolaceae bacterium | reverse complement strand
TGATAAAATTTGTTCCGTACGTCATGCATGAACTAGTGCAATTTTATGCAATTTTAGAATTAAATATCCAACATATAGGAATACTTTTTTCATAATGATATTGATTTACTATACTTATAGCGATTTAGGAACCAGTTGGCTATCAGGAATAGGTTTACCCTACATTCCTTTTCATTGGGATTTTGGCAGTATTCCGATGTTTATTCATAAAAATAATGATGTGACAGACTCACGCTTTTATTCATGAAGGTTACTTTAAAAGACATTGCGGACGATACCGGATATTCAGTATCAACTGTTTCAAGAGTACTGAGTGGTTCAGAAAAGATTAGTATTAATACCAAGGAAGAGGTGTTGGAGTGTGCCCGAAAGCTGAACTATCTTCCCCCCAAAGCACGTAACAGTCAGGTCTCAAAGAATGTACTTAACATCGCACTCATCGCCTCTGGTTTCCATGCCGGGGAGTTTTATGTTGCTTTTTACAACGGGCTGAATAAAGCTGCAACCGACGATAATATGCATCTGTTCCTTTTAGGTATACAAGAGCCCAAAAAACAATTACCCGATATTGTTAAAGAGATAGCACTCAGCCAATTTGATGGGGCTATTTTGTTTGTTCCGGAATTTGTCCGAGAGGACTACGAACAATTAAAAGAAGCCCTCCCGGGACAGTTTCCTGTCATATCAAATGCACTTATTGAGGATCCTGTCTTTACAACTATTACGTTTGACGGATACAGCGGAGGTTACCTGGCAGCCCGACATTTTGATAAGCGAGATTACCACAATGTTGGAATTATCAAGGGACCACTGGAGCGGTCAGAATCCAGATACAGAGTTAACGGATACAGGGATTACATATCACAACATGACAAGATGAATCTCACCTGGACCTTCCAGGGTGATTTTACATACGAATCCGGGGCCCGGGCTTTTCAGGCGTTTGACCGATTGGACGATAAACCGAGAGCCATTTTCGCCTCAAATGACGATATGTGTGATGGTTTCATGGAAACTGCTAAAGGGAAAAGCTATAACTTCCCTGAAGATATCGCCACAATCGGGTACGATGACCTAACCGTATGTAAGCACAATCATCCTACGATATCTTCGATAAAAACAGATTTCAAGGAATTGGGAACCGCTACCATGAAACTTCTTAGAGAAAAACTGGCCAATCCCAATATGAAAACAGGCATGCTTAGTTTTGTACCGGTATCCGTGGTAGAGCGAGAATCATCCTGAGTGAATTGATCGGAAATATTTCTTTACTTTCCCCTTTTCCATCAACACTTAAAGACAATTGGTTTGGGTACTACAGATCTCGTCATTGTAGTTTTGTATCTCATCTTCATCAGCTGGTGGGGACTGCGAATAAAGCATGATCAAAAGACTACCGAGGATTTTTTCCTGGCCGACCGTACCTTGAGCTGGCCTTTTATAGGACTTTCCCTTTTTGCCACGAACATTTCAAGTAGCAGCATCATCGGGTTGGCCAGCAGTGGCTACGAAACCGGTATATCGGTTTTTAACTACGAGTGGATCGGGGCAGTCATGCTCGTTTTTTTTGCGATCTTCATCATCCCCTTCTACCTGCGAACACGGCTCACAACCATGCCCGAATTCCTGGAACGAAGGTTTGACAGCAGGTCCCGCATATATTTCTCAGTTATCTCTATCATTGCCAATGTCACTATCGACATTGCCGGAGCATTGTATGCGAGCAGCTTGTTCTTGAAAGGACTTTTCCCGAGCATAGACTTGTATATTTTTGTTCTTATTATGGCTGTAATAGCCGGATTATATACTATACTGGGAGGCTTGCGGGCTGTTATAGCCACCGACACCATTCAAGCTGTCCTGTTGACAGTAGGACCCGCTGTTGTAGCCTACAGTGTGTTTTCGGAATTTAGTTCCTGGCAGGAATTCCGGTCGCTGGTTCAACCTGAACTGATTAGTCTTATACGTCCGGCTGATGATCCCTTTATTCCCTGGCCCACACTAATAGTAAGCCTGCCCATTCTTGGATTCTATTTTATGTGTTCCAACCAGCACATGGTTCAGCGTATTTTGGGGGCACAATCGATTGATGACGCCCGAAAAGGAGCTATTCTCGCTGGATTTCTTAAGATACCACTACTGTTTTTCCTGATTCTGCCGGCAACCATGGGTACGGTCCTTTTCCCTGACCTGTCAACACCCAATCTGATCTATCCTGAACTAATGTTTGAATTTCTGCCACCGGGGGTACTTGGACTCGTTCTTACCGGATTTGTAGCTGCTCTGATGTCGAGTATTGATTCAGCGCTTACAGCATCATCAAGCATCGCTACTTTGGATATATACAAGACCTTCTTTCCTGAAAGAAAAGAAACCCATCTTATCAAAACCGGCAAAGTATTTATTCTTATTTTTGTACTTTTTGCGTCTGTCTGGGCTCCACTTATCGAACAATTTCCTACCTTGTGGGAATACCTTCAGGCGGTACTTTCTTATTTGAGTCCCCCCATTGTAACCTGTTTCGTATTTGGTCTTTTCTGGAATAAAGCCAGTTCGGACAGTGCATTTTATACTCTTATTGCGGGAAGTGGCATCGCAATACTTCTGGTCATTAATAATTATTTCCTAGAAATTATTGGTCCTATCCATTACCTCTATTCTTCAACCATTATTTTCCTGTTTAGCTCTGTAGTAATGATTGCTTTTAGCCTGCACCAATTCAATAAGGGTATGCCCGTTCAGGAGCATCCGGAAATATCTCTGGTTTACAAAAAATCAGAATCGCCCGACCTCCCCTGGTACAAAAGTTATAAGCTCTATGCTCTGATCTTATGCCTGTTAATAGCAGCTATTGTAATTACATTCAGATAGTATGTAATTACTAACATGTTTAGCGGTTGGGGAAAGCCTCTCAGTCATCCCGGACCACGATCCGGGATCTCGCAAAGATCCATAGCGCAGAGTTTACTGGTTGCTCTATCAACGTTCATTGCCCCAGCGAGATCCTGAATAGATCCTGAGTCAAGCTCAGGACAATGGCTCAGGATGACTGGAGGAGCTTAAAAAACTATCAAGTCTAATAATACCTACCGTTATATATTTCCTATTCTCTGTTTTAGCTGAAAAGCCAATCCATCATTTTTACATATTCCGGCGGTATTCTCCACCAACTTCATAGAGTGCATGTGAAATCTGTCCGAGTGAGGCAACTTTTACCGTCTCCATCAATTCTTCAAAAATATTTTCATCTTTTCGCGCAGCTTCTTTCAACGACAGAAGAGCCTGCTCTGCCTCTTCACTATTTCTCTCCTGAAAAGCTTCAAGACTTTCAATTTGCTGCCGTTTTTCCTCTTCTGTGGAGCGGATCAGTTCTACCTCGTGATCTTCTTCCTTTCCGCTTTCCTCACTTTGAAATGTATTTACACCAATTATCGGAAGCTCTCCACTCTGCTTTTTAGATTCATAATAGAGACTCTCATCCTGAATCTTACCTCGCTGATACATGTTCTCCATCGCTCCGAGCACGCCACCACGTTCGGTCAGGCGATCGAATTCCGAAAGTATCGCTTCCTCAACCAAGTCGGTGAGCTCCTCAATAAAGTAGGATCCCTGATTAATATTTTCATTCTTGGCCGTACCCATCTCCTTGTTGATGATCAATTGGATAGCCAGGGCACGCCGTACCGATTCTTCGGTCGGAGTTGTAATCGCCTCATCATAAGCGTTGGTATGCAATGAGTTACAATTGTCATAGATCGCCATCAGCGCCTGCAGGGTCGTGCGGATGTCATTGAACTGGATCTCCTGCGCATGCAACGACCGTCCGCTGGTCTGAATATGGTATTTCAACTTCTGCGAACGCTTGTTGGCACCATATTTTTCACGCATGGCAACCGCCCAGATCCGCCGGGCAACCCGGCCGATAACAGCATATTCAGGATCTAGTCCATTACTGAAGAAAAAGGAAAGGTTTTGCGCAAAATCGTCGACATCCATGCCCCGTGACAGGTAATACTC
>JBEPXS010000340.1:0-4033 GCA_041641755.1 Balneolaceae bacterium | reverse complement strand
CTCAGATCCCGTTAAACCCTGTTCGGAAAACATTGCACGGTTGGTATCAATCCAGCCACCGATAATCGGTTGAAAGATAGAGGTGGAGAACATCCCCATCGCTCCCAACAGAGACAATCCAAGGGCGCCGGTCTTTGGTGCCCGTTTGGCTCCTGTACCGATCATTACCGGCCAGAAGTAGCAGATGCCGATAGCGAATAAGACGGCGGCTACATATGCCATGGCACCTGTTGATACACTAAACAGGTACGTACCGATAGTTGCAAAAATAGCTCCGCCCAGCAGCACGCCGGGTTGGCCCAGCGCTTTTACTACAGGGCCTGCAAAGAAGCGACCTACTGCCATTAAGCCTGTTACCAGGGCCAGTATAATCATCGGGCTTGCACCACTTTGTGCCAATACAATTTCTACCCACTGCTGCGGACCGAACTCAGAGATAGCGGTCAGTGCGAAGCAGAAAAATACAAACAGGAAAACAGGATTGGTCAGCGCCTTGACGTTTTCTTTCAGAGACTTCATCTCCTCGAGCTTGGGCTCGGGGAAGAGTTGTCCCCAGAACAGTCCGGCATAGGCAATAGTTGGAAGCATGATGACCCACATTTGGGCTTCCCATCCAAGACCAAAATCAGTCATAAATCTGGATATAAGACTGCCAATTACAATACCGCCGGGAAACCACATGTGGAAACGGTTCAGCATTTTGTCAACCATATTCCCTTCATAGGCGTCGGCAATCATCGGGTTACAGGCAGCCTCGGTACAACCGTTGCCCAGCCCGATCAGCAGAGTTGCGACTAACAGTCCCACATATCCTCCTGCGTAAATCGTCAGTACAATGCCCAAGGTGTGGACAACAAATGCAAACTGCATGATTCTTTTGGGTCCGATTGTATTATAGAATATTCCACCCAGTACCATGGAAATAGGAAACCCGAGGAACCACATTGAGTTAATAAAGCCGAGCTGCTCACCCGATAGCCCAAATTGTGATTCCAGCTCAGGTAATATTCCTGCTCGAATAGCAAATGACAATGCAGTGGTAATTAATGCAAAGCAGCTTCCGAGAAAAAGTCTTCGCTGATTAATTTGTTTACTCATATTACTTGTCTTTATTCGAAATTAATGTCCCAGTTATATTATTACTCATCCATACCGATTTTGAGAGGTGGTATCCCCATGAACCTAATCCCTTACGTTTTAAATTCTACGATGGACAAGCTTTGTGTAGAATAAACAAACCTAAAATAGAAAAGTCATAAAATATTCCAACTTTTTTGAAAATATTTTACTTCCTTCCCGAGTAAATCGATAGCTTTTTGAGTAGTTAATCACATACGGTGATGATCTCTTATCCCCAAAATTTTGCGCAGAGGAGACACAGAGTTAGGGAATACTCCGTGAACCTCAGCGAATTCTAAGTGTACCATCTTTCTTAGCAAGCCTTGAACACCGATTGCCGTTGTTCACTTATACGGGCTTTCCCTTCTTTACTTTTCCTACTGTTCGGAACTTGAGTCAATCCTCATCGTTTAAAAAAATCGACAATATTCTCTACGGTAAATATATAGTAAATACAAAAAAACAGCCCTATGAAATCTCGAAAAATACTTACTTCCAAACACAAGAAGACCCCATTTATAATATTTTCCTTAATACTGGCATTCGGTTTAACCGGGTGTGGTGGCAATAGTACTGGTTCCGACCCTGACAATGATAGCAACATTGTGCAACTAGCCAGCCAAGACGACCAATTGAGCACCTTTTCTCAAATTGTGATAGATGCCGAATTGGAGGGAAAATTAAGTACAAACGGTTCCTACACCGTTTTTGTACCCTCGGACTCCGCATTTAACGATCTTCCAAATGGATTCATTGATAGCCTTACCAACAATCAGCTGCAAGAGGTTCTGAACTATCATATCGTATCAGAAAAAATGCTTAAGAGCGACATCACGGGAAAAGAATCTCTTAAAACCGACCAGGGAGGTTCTGTCTTCATCAATGAGGTGGGAAACACTATTGAACTAAACCACAATGCAAGAGTGACCGATGAAGATATTGAGGCCTCGAATGGAGTAATCCAAAAAATTGATGAGGTTCTATTGCCGGATTCCTACTTATCAGTGTTCGGTGTAATACATAAGCGGTATTCGCTTAAAACATTCGCTTGTCATTGCACATCCGGCAGAACAAACCTGGATAATGTTCTGAGAAATAAAGACTCAGAATTTACAGTTTTTGCACCCAACGAAGCAGCTTTCGAAAATTATAATAAAAATGTAGATGACCTTTCCGATTCGGAACTGGAGCACATTCTGAATTACCATGTAATAAATGAAAAAATAATGTCTGATGAATTTACAGATGGGCAATCTCTAACAACCCGAAATGGAGAAAATATGACAATATCGGTCTCCTCAGATGGAACCATATCTATTAATGGAGATCAAGCTGTAGTCCAACAGGCAGACCTCGAAGGAGCGAATGGGGTGGTTTACATTGTAGACTCCGTCATCGATCCCCATCAATAGAAATAAATAAAGAGAAGCTTTTTACTAATACAACGAAATGTGCGACGCACTTCCAAAGTGCGTCGCACATACGTTGTTTACAATAAGTCTGGATTTCTTACTCCACATCACCCATCAATTTCTTTACGCCAGGACTTGCCAGCAGGGCAATAATTCCACCTCCACCTACAAGCATGGCTACCCACCAGAAAAGACTGCTTGGTGCCAGTGTTTCCAATTGACCTGCAACTAGGCCAGCAAAAAGGTTGCCCAATGCAGCAGCAACGAACCAAACCCCCATCATCTGGCTGACTCGATTTTTGGGAGCCAGCTTGGTCATGGAAGAGAGTCCTACCGGGGAAAGTGCCAGCTCACCGCAGGTGTGTAGGAAGTAGGTTACCACCAGCCACGAAACCGATACCGGAGCATCGGGACTGGCATTAGCAGCACCCCATGAGAGTACAAAAAATCCGGCGGCAAGCCCCAACAGACCGAGCCCGAATTTCACAGGTATCGAGGGGTTTTTATCTTTAGTTGCAAGCCAGGTCCACAGCCATCCGAAAATGGGTGCAAAAATGACGATAAACGTGGGATTAATAAGCTGCAACGTACTGGCAGGTGTCTGCCAACCAACTCCTATCTGATGCAACAACCAGTAGAAAAAGATCAGAATGCCTACCGAAGAAACACCGATTACCCACTTTGCCAGCGACCATAGATCATCTCGTTTAAATACCCTGAAAACCGTATAACCAACTGGCAGTGCAACGACAAGGGTGATAATTGCGGTTCCGTATCCACCGAGGAAAGCACTTGGCCCAAACGTACGATCCGTCAGATCTTTGGCAAATAGATTCAATGAGGAGCCGGCCTGCTCAAAACCACTCCAGAAGAGGGCTGCAAGAATGAATAGCCAAAAAATGACGCCCAGTTTTTTCCTCTCATCAGTGGTATGCCCACCAAAGAATATGATATAAGCAAAAAAGAGTACGGTAATGATAACAGCGGCATATCCCAGGTAACCCGCCAATGTTTCCAGTGTTATTTGTACTGCCCCGGAACTAACCAGAAAACCGAAAATAACAAGTCCCGCAGCTATAACGGAGAGTATCCCATAAAAACGTTTACTACGCTTTTTTATAACTTCCGCGGAATCATCAATTTTGAGTTCGCCAGCGTCACCGAGAAATTTTCCTCCAATTTTATAGGAAATCAGACCGGCAACCATACCGATACCTGCCAGTGAAAAACCATAGTGCCAGTTGTAACCTTCGCCCAGCAGCCCGCAAAGCAGGGGACCCAAAATAGCTCCGAAGTTGATCCCCATATAAAAGATTGAAAATCCTGCATCGCGCCGGGCACCACCTTCGGGATACAGGTCGCCAACCATGGAGCTGACGTTCGGTTTAAGAAGCCCTGTACCGATCACAATTAATGCCAGACCAAGGTAGAAGAAGGGAATAGTGGGGATGGCCATGCTAAAGTGGCCGGCGGCAATAATGCAACCACCTACGAATACAGCC
>JBEPXS010000339.1:0-4034 GCA_041641755.1 Balneolaceae bacterium | reverse complement strand
CAGGGCAGGATCATCAATAGAAGCGAGGCGAACTACATCGACACCATCCCTGAAACTATTTTTTAACCGGTCGGCCACCTCCATGGCGATCCGTGTTTTCCCTGTACCTCCAGGGCCCATTAGGTTTACAAGGCGGTTCCGGCCAAGAATCTCTTTTATCTCGGATAGCTCTTTTTCACGACCGAGGAAACTGGTGGTTCTGGACTTTAAATCGTTCTTGACCTGCTTTTGTTTGGCAAAATCTCCCGGGGTAACTCCAAACTTTTCTTTAAAGCATTTGGCAAAATAGGATAGATTGTTAAATCCTGTTTCATAAGCTACTTCTGAAACATTGCCGTAATTGTTTAGAAGAAGCTGTGAGGCCTTTTCCAGCTGAAACTGTTTTATGTAATCGGTTGGTGTTGAACCGGTAAACTCTTTGACTTTTCGGTAAAATGTAGACCGACTCATTCCCATCTGACGGCTGATCTTTTCAGCTGACAGGTTACCGGCCTCCATCTGTTTTTCCAATACTGGGGCTAATTCCGCCAGAAACCGTTCTTTCATGGATGGAGTTTCATCTGGTTGACTAGAAAAGTCCATGGCTCAACCCCTTGTTAAAAATGTATTTATCCCGTTCCCAATTTTAATGGTACAAATAAATATCGAATTCTGCACAGGTGTTAAATATCAAAGGTGATGAACCAGAGGAAAGCTTAAAAACCGGCACTCAGTTGTATAGCAAACACATTATCTTTTAATTCTTCTCCTTCATTCAGAGAGAGCAGATAAGACGTTTTCAACGTCAGGTTCCTGTTGATTTTATAACCTACAACGAATTCGAAACGGTCTTTATCGGGCGTGGGTTGCCCTGTTATTCCCTGTGAATCCAGTGTAATCTCATGGGGAAGATACCGTTCATACCTGATGGCACCATAACCTCCCACCCAAAAAGGAAAACGGACCTTTAACTTTGCCATATAGTGAGTAACGTCGTTATCTATTTGTTGCTCTACTAACACGCCATCCGAATCGATCCAGGGTGAATCCCACCGATTAAAAGTGTACTGCAGCAGCAGTTGATAATAGTGATAGGAAAACTCCGTGTAGGCTGTTATGATGGTCTGTAAATATTCGGCCCTTTCATCGTCCGGAAGCACATCATTGATTGGATCATCAACAAGGTAGGGACCGTTTGAAAATGAAATTCCTATTTTATTCCAAATAACAGGTCTGTAAACCAGCCGACCTATGAAGGCCGGGCGGTTCTGCTCACCTACATCCGTATAACTGGATACACTGGTAAGAGTAGCCGCAAGTTGATATTGCAGGGTTTCCTCTTGCGTCGATCCGCTGAGCATAATTCCCTGAGAGTACAATCGGCGATATACCAGGGACATTCCGGCCACTCCCTCATAAGAGGTCCCCGAAAATACATAACCCTGGTTTCGATCGACCGGCATATTCCACACGTGGGAAAGAGGTTTATGAACAAATGGATTTTGGGAGGAAAGCAGAAGTTCGTCATAACGTCCGAAAGGTGTAATAAAACGCCCCGCTGTGAATTCAAGCCGTTCTGTGGGCAACCAGTTAATATTAAAAGAGGAGAAAAAGATATTGCTTCGATATCCTTTGTAATAATCCGACTGCAGCGCTCCTGAAATAAACCATTTTTCGGAAATCGGGGCGTTCACAAAAATACGGATTGACGGTGCATACACCATCCAGTTATCATTGGGAGTCTGATTGACAGTAAGATCTGAATCGGCCCCACCTTTTCTAAGTTCAAAATCTGCCAATCCCCCAAAACTAATCTGTCCCACCGAGGGATTTACATTTATCAACATCAACCCTAAAAACAGCAATGTGTATGACCGTTTTATCATCACAAGTATATTTTATTTAATCCTTACCGTTTGAAACTTCACCCTGCAAAATCAGGTGATGGGAAGGTCAGTTTAAATTCAGTGAACTGCTGGATCCCTTTTTATCCTCTTTATCAAAAACCAAAGAGACTTTTGTTCCCTGCTCCCCATCGAATTTTATATCTGCTTCAAGCTGGGTGGCCAGAATTTCAACTAAAGTGAATCCAAGTGATTCACTTTCTACAAAGTCAAAATTTGCCGGCAGACCTACACCCTGATCTTTCACTTCCAAGAATATTTTACTGCCTTCTTCTTTGAGAATAACAGAAATAGGACCTTTTTGATCTTCAGGATAGGCATGCTTGTAGGCGTTTGTTACCAGCTCGTTGATTATGAGTCCACAAGGAACTGCCTGGTTGACGTTGAGCTGGACATCATTCACATCCATATTGATTTTTATATCTGCCGGCTCCATCGCATAAACCTCCTGAATAGAGGATACCATTTCCGATAAAAAATCATCGAAGGAGAGCTTGTTAAAGTCGTTGGCCTGATACAGCATTTCGTGTACAGTTGCCATTGAGTGAATTCGTAGCTGACTGTTTTTCAGGATTCTTTTTGTGTGATCATCTTCCGTATTAAACCCTTCAAGTTGTAACAATCCCGAAATCACCGCCAAATTATTTTTTACCCGGTGATGTATCTCTGCCAGAAGCGTTTCTTTTTCCCTGAGATTCTCCTTGATATGAGAAACCAGTTTGTTAAACGTGCGGGTCAGTTGGCCGAATTCGTCCTGGCTCACTACTTCTACCGGTTGGTCATATTCATCATTTTCAATTCTTCTGATTCCATCCAGCAGAAGATTGATGGGATGAGTCAAATTATTGGTAAGCGTAATTCCAAGCACGATAGCTATGAGAATACCACCCAGACCGATGAGATAAATAACGCGTTGTAATTCATGAAGTGGCTCCAGAGCCTGTGTTAATGATTGTGCCACCGTATAGTAGCCCGTAATCCCGGCTTCATCCAGACCAGATTCAACCATCGGCAGCACATACATAAGCCAGCGCTGACCTTCTAAATCCATCTCAATAGTAGTCCCCTCCTGAACATTCATACCTGAGAACAAGGTATTCTGAATATCTTTAGTTAAGGTCTTCCTGTCCTTTTCTGACAGTGATTCAATAGAACTAGCCAGCAGCTTGTCGTCTACGAAATAGGATACCTCGTACTCAATTAGCTGAGCCAGTTGTTCCGCTTCAATATTGCGGATGGGGTATCCCAACGATAGTGCGGCGATAACCTGACCCCGCAAAAAAACGGGAATCGTTATAACATTGAAATACCTTCCCCGCTGTTTCCATATGTACGACTGATCGGGACTACGCCCTTCAAGAGCTGCACTAACTCCCGCTTTATCGGTCATGGAATGGCTGGGAAGCTCGGTATCAGCTAATTGACCCAAAGGCATTCCCCGGGGATTAAATACCATCACCAAACCTACTGAATCAGTGCTGGAGGAAAATGATTCAGAAGACAGAGTATCGGTTATGATGGGGTCGAAATGGAGTAATTGAACCAGCTCCTGTTTAATCTGGTTATTTACCGTATTTACATCACCGGTAGAAATGGCGGCCTTCATATAGGGCATGGCTGCCACGAGTGTTGCAGCCTGATGGAGTTGGCGGAAACGAACATCCTGCAGTTGTTCAAACACCTTCCCCGCTTCACGGAAATTAGCATTTATATCTTCACGGATGCGATTATCCAAAATCTGGCTGACGGCGAATAGGACGACTGCCAGCACTAAAAGGGCCAGCCCTACGAACCCGCCCAGCAGCTTCCATCGAATAGAGAGTTTCGGAAATTTCATAAACGGTTACCCAACCTGATCGTCCCTAAGGTGATCTTTGCTGTACCAACCGCATCTATGTCAATACTTTCAGCGCGATTACCCAGTGCAAAAAAATGAAGGGTATATTCACCTTCCGCTATATCTTCAAACCGAAAGCTGCCACTTCCATCCAGCTTTTGCCAGGTCATGGTTCGTTCAGGCAGTACCCGGATCACCGCATGCATGTTTGAATGGATATCACAAAATACGTCCACGACACCGGCTTTGTTAAACATGACATCCTCATAATCCTTGGGAGATCTTCGTCCTACATCAAAACGTTTGGTTTTTGA
>JBEPXS010000338.1:0-4043 GCA_041641755.1 Balneolaceae bacterium | reverse complement strand
TCTGGGGATGAATGACCAGTGATATACCGCCGGCCCAAAACCATCCCTGTTCCACATCAAACCGCTTACGGATCAGTTCAGGGAGTTCTCCGTGGACCGTGGAAACATTGACACCTCCTTTTTCAAAAACTCCACCTTTTTCAATAACTCGTGTGTGTCCACCGCCACCGCCATCACGGTCCCAGTCGTCGTGCCGGAACCGGGCTTTCCCGTCAATCTGTTCCAATCTACCACAGATCTGATTTTGGAGATCGTAGATAAATTCGGTGAATCGCTCTTTGATCTCATTACTGATGCTTCGGCCTTCTAATTTACTCATACCATAATTCCTTTTGGGTAATCGCCCTTAATTCTCCTTCAAAGTGGGACTTTTGCACACCGATGTTAATCTGTGCCCCCATATTCCTTTACAGTATCGATGAAAGCCCTGGCATGATCTACCGGCACATTGGGCAAAATGCCATGTCCCAGGTTGGCGATATACTTATCTTTACCAAATCGCTCGATCATCCGTTTTGTCTGGTGCTGAATATCATCAATAGGCCCCAATAATTTTGTAGGATCCAGATTTCCCTGTAGCGTCAGCCGGTTACGTGTGGCCTCGCGGGCGTACTCCGGGGTTATGGTCCAATCCAACCCAAGAGCCGCAGCATTACTTCGAAAGCTCAGTCGTTCCAGTGCATACCAACTACCCTTGGCAAATAGTATCAGTGGTACTTCGTCAATCTCTTCGGAAATCTCCATCAGCCAGGGCATTGCCCACTCGTTGAAGTCTTCCGGCCCCAGGAGTCCCGCCCATGAATCGAACACCTGTACGGCCTGTGCTCCCGCTTCGATCTGTGCTTTCAGGTAGTCGATTGTAGCACGAGTCAACTCCTTGAGTACATGTCTGGCGGCATCGGGATGCTGATAAAGAAACGCCTTCGCCTTGTCGAAATTCTTTGAACCCTGGCCCTGTACCATATAACAAAAAAGTGTCCACGGTGCCCCTGCAAAGCCGATCAGCGGAACCCGGCCATTCAGCTCGTTCCGCGTCAGAGTGAGAGCCTCCATTACGTGATTCAGTTTCTCCGGTATATCTTCTGCCAAAATAGCAAAAGCGTCATCAGCAGAACGTATTGGATTGTCCAGCACCGGACCTTTACCGGAAACCAGTTCGACATCGATGCCCAGTGCCTGAGGGATGGTTAGTATATCAGAAAAAATGATTGCTGCATCCGGTTCCAGCTCATCAATCGGCTGGATGGTGATTTCACAGGCAAGTTCGGGAGTCTCCACCCGCTCAAAAAAGCTATACTTTTCACGAATCTTCATGTACTGGGGCAGATAACGGCCGGCCTGGCGCATCATCCAAACAGGTGGGCGTTCAACTTCTTCTCCCCGCAGTGCGCGCATGAGGAGATCATTTTTTAACTTCGGAAAATTTTTGCTCATATAAGTCTTTCAGTAATCAGAAGCTGATTTAGTATTAAGTAATTAAATATTGTTCATTTTACTGTCTTACCTGCTTGAGATACACTAACTCGGAGTTCAGACTTTTTGTTTGCTAAACAGGTGATTTGACACGTTACGAAGCAGAGTTTCTGTGGAGGGATCATCCGCAACTTCAATTGGTTGGTCAGAGGCCTCACGTAGTGCTTCTCCGGTGGTCGGACCTATGGCAAACAGCACCGGAAGATTTTTAACCTCATCAAAACCTGTTCCCCTGCTGAACCCTTCAACCGCACTTGGACTATAAAATAACACAGCAGATACCGGCTCTTCGGACATAAAAACCGGATTAATTATCGTTTTATAGACCTCCTGCTCAACTACTTCTATACCTTCGTCAGTAAGTCCGTCGGTCAGGTCATCGCGGCTCAAATTTCCGTGGAAATAGATCACCGAATCCACTTTCCCTTCTTCAATAATCAGTTCAGCCAGGTGCTTGGCATCCTGAGTTGCTGGAATTTCGGCATCAAGCCCCAATTGCTGCAACGCTTCCCGGGTTTTTGAACCCACGGCGAACAACTTGGTTTCCGGGCGAACCTGTAACCCTTTCCGGAGTAGCTGTTCAAGTGCCTTCACACCATTTGTACTTGTAAACACCCATTCAGATTTGGGATGCTCGTTGATTACACGAAGAACGTCATCCCAGTATTCAGGGAATTCGAATTCAAGAGCTGGTTTTATAATAGGGTTAAGTCCTAGAATCCGAGCATATTCAATCTGTTGGCCCGAAAGAGGTCGTGTAACAAGAATATTGTGCTTGTCGTGTCGCATAAGATCAGAGGGATTTGAGATATATCCCTATAGAATTTGCTCATTGCGATTTCAATTCATCAATTACCTTGTACGCTCCCTGCTCAAGCAGCTCTTCTGCTGCCCGGTGTCCCAGCTCGGCAGCGCGTCCTACCGGCTCGCTGACTTCAAAATCGTACCGCTCGGTGCCATCCAGCATCAGGGCAACGGCCCTGAAATGCAGGGTACCATTTTCAATAGTGGCATATCCACCCACTGGCGCACTGCATCCCGCCTCCATATCGTGCAGAAAATCTCGTTCAATCCGGGTACAAAGTTCTGTTTCGCGATGATTCAGATCATTCAACAATCGTTGTAAAACCAAATCCTCCTCACGTGTCATCACCGCCATTGCACCCTGGGCCGGGGCGGGCACCATCCAGTCAAGGTAGGCACTAATATTGTCACCCAAGCCGATACGCGTCAGACCTGCTGCAGCAAAAATGGCACCGTCCCATTCATTATCCTCCACTTTTTGCAGGCGGGTATTAACATTTCCCCTGATGTTTGTGATGGTATGATCAGGGAAACGATTCAGCCATTGGGCGCGCCGGCGATTGCTGCTCGTAGCAATGACCGCTTCGTAATCTTCATCTTCCAGAAAATCGGTACCTTCCGGAGCAACCAACGTATCACGAGCATCAGCCCGCTCCAGTACAGCAGCCACCTTTAGGGGTAGAGGATTTTCGGTAGGAAGATCTTTATAAGAGTGTACTGCCAGATCGATTTCATCGTTGAGCAGGGCATCATCCAGCGCTTTGGTAAAAACGCCCTTACCCCCCATTTCTGTAAGTGGAGTGGAAAGATCGATATCCCCTTCCGATTTAACGAAAATAAGCTCGGTTTCCTGGCCGAGCTTAGACAATTGTTGGGCAACGTTTTTGGCCTGCCACGTTGCCAGCTCGCTGTCACGCGTGCCGATACGAAGTGTCTTTCGTTTAATCATTATGCGGATCGGTTTCTAACTTGAACATATCATTAACAACTTTGGTCACCTCTTCCGATTCATGGTGGTCGCGCAGGTGCTCAATTGAATAGGCCGCAATTTTATTAACGATACGTCGGGTCAGATTATCGACCTTTTCACGATCGCTGTCTTTGATTTTATTCTTAAAAAAATCAAACTCGTCTTCCCTTATCGACTCAAACTTCTGGGTCAACGCTTTGATGGTGGGAACCACTTTCTGTACACTCAGCCAGTTTTGGTAATCGGTGACTTCATCATCAATAATCTTTTTGACCAGCGGAATGTTTTCTTCTCGTTTCTGGTAGGCTTCGTCCGTTACATCAGTCAGAAAGTCCATATTGGCCAAGTCCACAAAATCAAGTTTGCCAATTCGAGGATCGATATTGCGTGGTACTGAGAGGTCAAGCATCACTTTAAAATCGCCACTTTCTCTTGAAGGTTCCATATCCTTGAGCTTAACCACCGGGTTGTTGGCACCCGTTGCCACAATAATAAGATCCGACTCCTCAATTTGATGTGGTAGATCATCGTAGGAGGCTACTTCCAAATCAAATTTGTCAGCAACAAACTCCGCCCGATCACGAGTGCGGTTGATCAGTGTTACTTTCTTTGCACCCAGGCTAACCAGGTTTTTACACGTAACTTTCCCGATTTTACCGGTGCCTACCAACAGAATGTTTTTATCTTTCAGGTTGTCGTAAGTTTTTCTGGCAAACTGCACAGCTGCATACGCAGTAGTGGCCGCTCCCTCTCCAAGGGAAGTTTCGCTGCGCGATCGTTTATGTGCCCTGAATAC
>JBEPXS010000337.1:0-4070 GCA_041641755.1 Balneolaceae bacterium | reverse complement strand
TCTTCTTTAGTCAACGATTGAAAGTCGGACTCTAATATATCCTGATTTATCGCAACCAAACGCTGCTGTTCTGCACCGTTGATCTTAAGAATCCCCGGTTTCCACTCGTGACCCGAATAACGAACGGTTACCCCGTTAGGTATATTTTGTACATCTGGTTTGTAAGAAACCTCATTGAGAACCAGCTCTATCTCCTGGCTTTCGGCTATCATATTCCACGAAAATTCGCTATCAAGCTCGTGGCTGTTAAGCCCTCCCTGTTCAGAAGAGGAAGCATACAGTACCGACCGGTAATAAACAGGAGCAAAAAGTGCATTGACCGGGAAATTGGACCACCCGGGATCAGTTCCTATCGTTGAGACTAAAAAGCGGCCGTCACCAAATCGTTGCTCTGTCAGTATTTCATCATCAGTGGTAGATGACAGGATTGTGTATGAACCAGTACCGGAAACCTGCTCAAACTGATAGTAAAAAAACAATTCCGGTAAATCTACCTGGATCTCTTCATCCTCCTCCTTTTCAAAAATATCGTCCAGGATCGGATGCCCCTCCGCCAGGCCTTCAACTTTGGCTACCGACTTAAAGCTTGCATATTCTCCGCTTATTCCCGTAAAAGAACCCGCATTAAAAAGACCCAGGAAAGTGTTATAGTTTTCTATACTTCCCTGTTCAGATGGGAAAAAGAGCAATCCTCTCCCATCCTGTACATATCGCTGCAGGTCCTCGAACCAGTACTCAGGGATTTCCCGAAGCCCGTCCAGTATAATGACATCATTTTGTAGCCAGCTCGACTGATCCACCTCCCCCGGAAGAGTGCGGTTGAATTCAATTTGTGTATTGGAACGGCGGGCCGCTTCCAATGCCGGCTGCAAGTACGAGACAAATTCGGATGCCTGATCTTTATTTTGGCTGATAAGTAGCACCGATCTCTTTCGCGGAATATTCAACACAAAATATCGCTCGTTGTCATAGCTGATCTCATCGCCCTCTATCACTACTTTACCGGCTATATCTCCGACTTTTTGAGGGACAATTTCGAAACCAAGCTGCTTGGTTTCGCCCGGACCCAGGTTAACTTCATACTGGCCTGCCATACGATCGTCAACCTGCAAGGACACAAACTGGTTGGCAGCACCGGCATTTCCGTAGTTGTGCATCTCAACCTGCAGAGATACCGGGTTCCCCTGGCTAAGCATTCGAGACTGCAGATTAATACCCGATACTGCTATATTCGGTTGGTTCGAGGAACCAACTGTAATAACCTGTAAGGCAACTTGACGTGAATCGTTTACTCCAAGACTTTTAAGCTGCTTCAGATCATCCAGTTGACTTTGTTGAGCGTCAGTAAAAAGATAGATAATCCCCTGTTGCAAAGTAGAATTTTGTAGCTGGTTGACTACCACCTGGATTGCCTGGTTTATATTATTCCCCGTATTTGATACTTCAACTTCTTCCAGCAGATCCAGCGCCCGTGCGGCATTAACGATCTGGAGTCCCTGTTCCGGGCTGTTGGTTCCCGTTATGATAAAACGATCACTGCTTTTTGAATTCTCCACAACCCGGCTGGCCACCTCACGTGCCTGCTCAAAAAACGGCCCGTCTGCCCCGATCCGGCTCATGCTTGGACTGTTGTCTAGCAGCATTACTGACAGCTTCGGCTCACTGGTATCTGATGCAGTTCCCCCCATAGTAGGCGAAAGTAGTGGCCTGGCCAGCGCCAATGCCAGCATAATGACTGCCAAAACCCGCAGTGCAAGCAAAAGATATCGCTTGATCCGAATCTTGCGGATAGTGCTCTTCTGCAGCTCCTCAAAGAAAGCCAAAGTGGAAAAGGAGAGCTTCTGCGGACGCCTTAAATTTATGAGATGAATTACTACCGGTACAGCTACCGCCAGGACTCCCAGCAAAAAAAATGGATTCAAAAAATTCATTTAGTCTTAAAATTCTTACTTTTGGGCTGACTAATTTGCAAGTAACGTTTTCGAAACTTTTTTTCGTAGTTGATATAAGCTATAAAATAAAACATCCTTTTCCCTACATTATTACACTGAATTTTTATTACCCATTTATGCAGAAAAATTTTCTTTTTCTTGTGATCATTTCCGTAACCATGGGATTGGTTTCATGCCAGGGAGTAACCAATCGACACTGGTCAGCTTCCATTCCACAAAAAACACCGGCAGTCATCATCCCCTTGGACGATATTTCTCCCCAACAAGTGCTTGGGCAAGAGTATATCCCTTTTTTGGATGATATCACATCATCAGCCATTCAGCTTGTTTCCGAGATCGATTCCAGTGCAAACACAGGCTTAAAACTCAACGCCCTTGCCCTATATCCCGGTGTTGGAAAAAAGCTGCAACCGATCTGGCTGGTACAGGCTCCCAATCAATTTATTAAGAAACTCCATCAAAATTATTACAGAGAATTCACCCAAAACAAATATAATTTCCAGGATCGGGTTATTTATAAACTGCATGTTAAAGACCGAATCATCTTTGCCAGCCAGATGAACAATCTGCTGTTGCTTTCGGAATCCAGTTTGGGCATTGAAGATGCAATCCGCAGCTATCTCAATATCAACCCCTCGATTGATATTGATCAATCGGAGCTTCAGGCTCCTTCCCTGGTACTGAATACCCCCTCGCTGGACTACTGGATAGAACAGTTGGCCAAGGTTCAGTACCGGCCCGGCATTAAAGATAAATTCAAAGGTACCGGTCCCGTCTTCCTGTCTGTAAAGAAAGATTCTTCCGAAGAAAATAATGTTGAGTTGCAATTCACCGGCAACATCCCGCTGGATGAAGAAAACAGGTCTGAGGTGGTAGATGCATTCTCTTCGGAAAATGCACCCATAACGTTGGACCGCTATATATCCGGAAATGCTTCTTCATTTGGTATTTTCAGGCTACCGCCCCGGCTTGCACCCCCAGATTCGATACCTGATGCCTCCGAGTTGGATTCTCTTTTGATGACAGATACACCAGCTTATTTGGATATGGCAAAAGCACTCGGTTCGGAGTTTGCCCTGGTTACCTATACTGAATCAGGTTTCCTTTCCACGGGAGAGCACCTGTACCTGCGGCGACTTAATGATAGGAACAACTTTGTAAACCAGCTTAACGACCTGGTAGAACAGAATGTGTTACGCCGACCGGATGACACCTATGTTGCACAGGGTCGAGTTTTAGCAAATCTCATCGGGTCGGAGCTTTGCAACTATACTGACTTCTACCTCAATGTAACCGGCGACGTAGTGGTAATATCCAAACGAAAGGGATTGGCCGAAATAGTGGAATCCGATCGGAACCGCCGTCGTGTTATCTATTATGATCAGAGTTATATGGATATTCGCAATACTCTCCCAGACGAAGTGAGTGGGTATCTGTTCGCCAATACTGATTTTTATGATTTTATAGAATCCTACCTCGACCCGGAAACGTATGTGAGTGCGATTACCTCAAAGTTCAACCAGCTTACGGCAACCTTTCAGCTTGATGAAGAAAACCAGCAGGTTGCTCTCGATATGCGCACCTATAGCCGTGAGCAGAGCGATATTCCTTATGAAGAACGATGGTTGTTCCCAACCGGCGGGGCAGAGCTTTCGGGACAACCGGTATTCTCCGACCTGAGGGGGAGCTCGCGCGATGAAATCATTTTTGCCACAACATCGGGCAGCGTGTATGCCCTGGCATCTGATGGTACGACGGTTATGCAGGCCAATACCGATGGAGAACAACCCCTCGGCTCACCCGTAGTATACGATTGGTATGGAACCGGTCAACAGGTTATTCTGCTGGCAGCCGGTAATAAAATTTACGGTTGGAATGATACCGGCAGCGCTCTCCCCCAATTCCCCTTCGAACTCGATGAGACAATCACCACAGCACTTACGGTAGCAGATGTCGACAAAAACAGCTTGCCGGAAGTTCTGGTAGCAACTGCCGACCGACAGTTGCACGCCCTGGATGGTCGCGGCAATAATATCAACGGGTGGCCGGTAACAACAAATGCCCCTATCACCAGCAAGCCGGTAATCGACTTATTTAACGGAGGTACGGCAGTAGTGG
>JBEPXS010000336.1:0-4088 GCA_041641755.1 Balneolaceae bacterium | reverse complement strand
TGGCTTCAAATAATGAAATTTTCAAATCCTTCATCGGGATGGGCTACTACGACACGTTGACTCCCAACGTGATTCAACGAAACGTCCTTGAAAATCCCGGATGGTACACCTCCTATACCCCGTACCAAGCCGAGATTTCGCAGGGTCGGCTGGAGGCACTGATCAATTTCCAAACGATGGTTTCTGATCTGACCGGACTGGAGCTTGCCAACGCTTCTCTGTTAGATGAGGGAACGGCTGCTGCCGAGGGGATGTCAATGTTATACGATACTCGTCGGGGATCCAAGCGAAAGGAAGCCCATAAGTTTTTTGTTTCGGAACTGTGTCATCCCCAGACGATCGATGTGTTGAAGGGGAGGGCTGAACCGCAGAATATTGAGCTGGTGATCGGCGACCATAACGATGTTGACGTTTCAGATCCCGAACTGTTCGGGATGCTTCTGCAATATCCGGCCACCAACGGAGAGGTTTATGACTACAGCAATCTTATTTCGGCAGCCAGGGAGCACAATGTAAAAACTGTTGTAGCTGCGGACCTGCTGAGTTTGACCTTGTTGACACCACCTGGCGAAATGGGGGCCGAGGTTGTAGTAGGTTCTACCCAGCGTTTTGGTGTTCCGATGGGATATGGTGGCCCACACGCAGCCTATTTTGCAACTCACGAAAAGAATCAGCGGAAAGTGCCCGGACGTATTATCGGGGTGACCCAGGATGCGGAAGGAAATCCGGCCTACCGGATGGCGTTGCAAACGCGCGAGCAGCATATCCGCCGTGAAAAGGCTACCTCCAATATTTGTACCGCCCAGGTATTACTGGCTGTGATGGCCGGTTTTTATGCTGTTTATCACGGTCCCAAGGGATTGCGTCGGATAGCTGAACGGATACACGGATTAACACAAACCGCTCATTCCTCACTGGAGGAGCTGGGTTTTGAGGTGGAGAACACACACTACTTTGATACACTGAAAGTGTGCACTACTCCAGAACAGCAAAAATCGATTAAAATCCAGGCACTCAAGCAGGAGGTCAACTTCCGTTACTATGAAGATGGCTGTATCGGGCTCTCTTTTGATGAAGTTAAAGATCTGGAAGATGTAGCCCAGGTAATGGATATTTTTGTAAAGGCTACCGGCGGGGAAATCGAACAAGACTTGCAGCAGCTGGCTGATGAGGCAGTGCTCAATTATCCTTCGGTATTAATCCGGACCACCTCGTTTCTCGATCATCCTGTTTTTAACTTATATCACTCCGAGCATGAGATGCTCCGCTACCTGAAAAAACTGGAGAACAAGGATCTTTCCCTGGTCCATTCCATGATATCGCTGGGATCCTGTACAATGAAGCTGAATGCAACGGCAGAGATGATACCATTGAGCTGGCCCGAGTTTACCAAGCTTCATCCCTTTGCACCGGTGGACCAGGCACAGGGTTACCACCAGCTATTTAATAAACTGAAAGATCAGCTGAGAGCCATTACTGGCTATGAAGCCGTTTCTCTACAACCGAACTCTGGCGCCCAGGGTGAATATGCCGGTCTTATGACGATCCGTGCATACCACCGAAACAGGGGAGAGGGGCATCGGAATGTTACGATTGTTCCCGACTCCGCTCATGGTACGAATCCCGCCAGTGCGGTGATGGCCGGTATGGAGGTAGTTGTCACAAAATGTGATGAGCATGGAAACATAGATCTGGATGATCTGCGGGAAAAGGTGGAGGCAAACAAAGAAAATTTGTCAGCCCTGATGGTAACCTATCCCTCTACTCACGGGGTTTTTGAAGAGGATATTAAAGAAATTTGTGAAGTCATCCATAAAAATGGCGGGCTCGTCTATCTGGATGGAGCTAACATGAATGCACAGGTTGGAATCACCAGTCCGGCAGAAATCGGTGCGGATGTGTGTCACCTTAATCTCCACAAAACGTTTTGTATTCCGCATGGGGGCGGTGGACCCGGAATGGGACCAATTGTTGCGACTAAAGAGCTGGAGCCATTTCTGCCGACGAACGTAGTAGTTGAAACCGGTGGGGCAGAGGCTATTCATGGTATTTCTGCAGCACCATGGGGAAGCGCCAGCATCCTGCCCATTTCGTATGCTTATATTAAGCTGATGGGAGCAGGGGGACTGAAACAGGCTACCGAGGTCGCGATTTTGAACTCAAACTACCTTAAGGAACGGTTGAAAGATCATTATCCGGTTCTCTACACCGGTCAAAATGGGCGTACTGCGCATGAGTTCATCGTCGATCTGCGTCCGTTTAAGCAATCGGCTGGCATTGATTCGGTGGATGTGGCCAAACGCCTGATGGATTATGGATTCCATGCTCCAACCATGTCATTTCCTGTGCCCGGTACTCTTATGATTGAGCCGACTGAAAGTGAATCGAAAGAGGAACTGGATCGTTTTTGTGAGGCGATGATCTCAATCCGAGAGGAGATACGTGAAATTGAGGAGGGACAGGCCCACGAGGAGCAAAATCTGTTGCGAAATGCTCCACATACCATGCGTGTGGCAATGAATAACGAGTGGAATAGACCTTATGAGAGGGAACGAGCCGTGTTTCCACTCGATCACCTTCGGTTTGATAAATTCTGGCCTGCCGTCAGTCGTGTGGACGATGCCTACGGCGACCGCAACCTGATGTGTAACTGTGTACCATTGGAAGCGTATAGTGAAGGTCAGCAGCCAGCTGCGGTGGAATAGGTGGCTACTGGCCGTTAACTCTATATAGCCCAGCATGAAATGGCCGGGCTATTTGTGTTTCAGCGTGCTTCAAGCACGCAGGGAGCAGGTATCTGATAAATTTATTTTAGATATAAGAAGTACCCATTTCCCTTCTCTGCCTCCCTAAAAGACTCCTAATTGTTATAATAAGGTGCTTTACCTATATTGCCTAATATGTACAGGTTTATCTATTAACCCATATGTATCAAAACAGCGGCAACATATTATTTGTATCTGACGAGGTGCAGAAGCTAGCCCAATTCAGGGATGAGTATGTCTCGTCATACAATGTTTTCGTGGCTTCTTCGGTCAGGGAAGCCCACCGTATGTTGAAAGAATATGAGATACATGTGGTGCTTGTTAAGCAGATGATGCCGAGTATGAGCGGATTACAGTTTTTTGAGAGTATTTCGCATGATTTTCCGAATATGACCAATATCATTTTATATGATGGGGGAGACACTGAATCTTTGGAACAAGCTTATGAGGCTGGACAAATTTTTCGCTTTCTCCATATGCCTTCTTCGCATGTGGAATTGAGAATGACCATCGATAATGCCCTGCGCCTCCACAAGGCTGAGTTTGAACGGAAGCAACTTTTGGACGAGGTTTCTGAGTACAAGGATCAGCAAAGACATATCCTGGATCTTTTTAAGCGGTATGTTCCCGGCGAAGTAGTTTCACAGGCTCTTGAGACTAATAAGGAAGATATTATGAAACCGGGTGAGTCGCGCGTGGTTTCAGTCTTATTTGCGGATATGCGGAATTTTACGCGTCTGACCTCTCAACTGGCCCCTTCCGATGTGGTTAACTTCCTGAATGATTACTGGGAGATTATTACCAGGTCGATTAAAAATAACAAAGGTTCGGTCAACAAATATATGGGAGATGGGATGCTGGCAGTTTTCGGAGCACCTGTTTCATATATGGATAATCACGAAAATGCCGTAAATGCTGCTCTTGACATGATCGATTCACTTGAGGAGATCAACCAGAAGTATGCAAAAAAACTCGGTGGTGAAATTTCCATAGGAATCGGCATTAACAGCGGGGAAGTAATTGTAGGCAATATTGGTACCGATAACTTTATGGAATATACCGTGATTGGAAATACCGTGAATAATGCTGCCCGCCTTGAGACTATCAGCAAGAAGAAACCGAATTCCATTATTATCAGTAAGAAGACTTACGATCTGGTTAAGCACGCTTTTAAAACAAGCGATATGGCCCAGGCCAGGGTTTCTGATAAGAAAGAGACGATTATGTTCTGCGAGGTTCTCGGCCCAAAGCCCGATAATATTTACCCGATGAATACGCAGAGTAACGTTTAGGTATTTTTTGTTTCTCATCTTAGAACCTTTT
>JBEPXS010000335.1:0-4105 GCA_041641755.1 Balneolaceae bacterium | reverse complement strand
GACGCTCTTCCGATCTGTTGTAGGGTCGGTGTAAAGAGCACTTGTTGGCAACAGTGTTGCTTGTTCACTTTCACCATACAAAATATCAACCGGTACAAACATACCCGGGCGAAGAATTCCAGCCTGATTCGAAACGTCGATTTCTGCTTCTGTACTTCTGGCCACGGGATTCAGGAAAGGCGAAATACGGGACAGTTCGGCACGAATAATCTCAGGCTGACCCTCCGTCCGGGGAACCAAAATTTCAGCCGTTTGGCCTATCTCAATGCGATTCAACATGTCTTCAGTCAAAATAACCTCCACTCTCAGATTTCCCAGGTTCCCGATCGTAAACAGATGAGTATTCGAACTCACCTGCATGCCTACCTCTGCATTCCGCTGGCCCACAGAACCACTGATCGGTGCTCTTATAACAGTTTTGGAAAGCATATCTTTCTGTTCCTGGAGGGTAGACTCGGCCTGCTCCAGCTCAGCTTCTGCCAGTTCAACGTCTGCTTCGGCAGATTCCATCTGAGCTTCCAGGGTTTCAATCTCCAGTTCGCTGGACATGTCCCGCTCGGCAAGAGACTTTGTTCGCTTATATTCAGCTTCCAGCTGGCGTAATCGCGCATTTGCCTGTTTCAGCCGGGCATTGCTGATTCGATATCCGGCCTGTGCCTGCTGTACCTGTTCCCGATACTGGTCGTCTATCAACCGTACCAAAGGATCGCCCTTTTGCACTGCATCTCCATTATTTACCAGCACTTCACCGATCCTGCCACTGATTTCCGAATACAGTTCAACCTGATTTTTTGCGATAACTGTACCACTGAGTCGTTCACTAAGCGGTAAAGAACCGTATCGGGCTTCTACCGCCTCAACGGCCGGGATTACTGCAGAGCTTGAACTTCCTTGACCTTCGCCATTCTCTTGATCACCTTCCTGCGAGCAGGCAACTGCCACAAAACAGGCTGCTAACAAAAAAGATATTTGGGGAATATATTTTCTTACTGCAAATAACATTGGATAATTATTCAAATTTATTGTTGTATTGACTCTACCATTGTCCGTCGAATCCTAAGTGGGAAAGGCAATAAATAGTTCACTTGTATTTGTAAAAATTTTACAACTCAAATTAACGAAGTAATTTTGAAGCAAAACTGTATGAATTACACTATCCGACAAATCCGCTTCTACTTTAATCTTTTTTTACAAAGTTGTTAAATGGATACAATAACGCAGATTACATTGGGAGCTGCAGTCGGGGAAGCAGTACTTGGCAACAAAGCGGGAAATAAAGCCCCGCTCTGGGGCGCAATTTTGGGGATTGTCCCTGATCTTGATATTCTGGCGAATCCATTTCTCACCGAAGTCCAGGAGATTATAGCTCACAGGGGGATCAGCCACTCCATCCTTTTCTGTATTATCGCGTCACCGCTCTTCGGATGGCTGCTCTCAAAATTGAAATGGAACCGTAATGTAGATGCAGAATGGACCACCTGGAGCTGGCTGGCTTTCTGGGTGATTTCGACCCATATTTTTATCGACGTCTGTACCAGCTACGGGACCCAGGTTTTTCAACCCTTCAGCAACTATCCTCTCAGTTTCAACTCTATCTTCATTATTGATCCGTTCTATACACTTCCGCTTTTGATCGGCATCATTACTGCACTTTTTCTCAAAGGAAACTCTTCTAAAAGACGATGGGCAAATTTTCTTGGTTTGGGAATCAGTACGTTTTACCTGCTACTGGGTTTTGGATTCAAATGGCATGTCAATTCCATGTTCGAACAAAACTTTAATCAGCAGCAGATTTCAGTAGACCGATATATGACCACGCCAGCCCCTCTTACCGAATTTCTCTGGACGGGCTATGCTGAGAGTGGAGACCACATTTATGTTGGTATTTATTCTGTCTTTGATGGAAACGGGGATATCGACTTCACTGAGATTCCACAAAATTCATACTTTATTGATCCTTACCTGCATAACCTGCCCGTAAAACGGGTACTCTGGTTTTCCAACGGTTATTATACTGTTCAAAAAAAGGAAAATATTCTACTGTTTTCTGATCTCCGTTTTGGGCGATCCGACCTTTGGTTAACCGATAAGCAGGCACCCTATGTCTGGAATTACAAGCTACAGTTCAATGCCGACAGTACCGAAATCATTGGATTTGAGCATTTGGAGCCCTCTTTTCGAGGGGGGACCGACCAGATATTAAATAAATTAATAAATCGTATTGCAGGAGAATAACATCTGAAGTAAAAAAAATGTTTACCTAAAGGAAAAGGCGACCCGACAAGTAAAGTCGCCTTCCCATATATACAGTTATTTTTTCAGTTTTGTTATTTGCCCGTTTCAGTCACCGATACAACGCGCCCTGAGGTGTATGAGAGATCCGGCCGCATCATACCGGTTTTGAATTCCAATTTACGGGTAAGGGCTATGGTCTCGTTCCAGAGGTCTTCACCTTCCTGTCCCAGCTTATCGATAACCTGTTGTCTTTTAGTAGCAAAATCGACCGCATCTTTAGCTGACTCTACCACAACAATCAGCGGCATATCAGTCCCCATTTCACCCTGATATATGCGATATCCTCCCTGAATGCTATGTTTGGTATACAGCGCTTTCCATTTTTCAAGAACAGTTCTCATTTGGCCTTCCTTGCCCGGATATGCATGAAAAAATTCCCACTTTCGGTAATTCATTCCGTCTTCAGGATTGTACCCATATTCCGGATTATAGGAAAGGTCGGATCTCAAGCGAATCATATAGTTACGGTGACTGTCATAACAGTCGGTAAACTGATCCATGGTTTTTTCGAAAGCCTTCTCCCCCATCTTCTCCATTAACTCACCAAACGCCGCGTCCATAACATCAATATCGGCAAGCCGATTAACCGGTGTTACATAGATATAAGTAAAATCTGATGTATTGGCCGTATTATAGAACATGGTTTTTATTTGGTGCTCTTCTAATGCACTTGCCAGGCCCTTAGCTGCTTTTTCATACTTGTGAACTTTCGCAGGTATCACTACATCCTCATGAATTGCAAAAAGTTGCCCCATCTGGTTTTCCTGTGATAGTACCGGCACAGCTGTATAAGCTATAAATACCAATAGAAATGGAAATGCTATAATTATCTTTTTCATAATGCTCCTCCGCATTATTTGATTTTTGGAAACTTAGAAAGGATTGCTAAATCAATGGTATGAGTCTCCCGTCTACCCATGTTATTTTATATTTTGAAAGGAGGTACACCACACCATATTACATTATCCCTTGACCAATGTAGTTCCAAAATCCCTCACACGCAATAGGACCACTCACATTTGCTGCAAAAATGATGGGATCAGAAGAGATAAACTATCTCTTGGAGGGACCACAATCCTGACTTTATTATACAATTCTGTGTTGCTTGCCTATTCAATTGTAGTTTTGAAAATGCTTTGAAATAACTTCCGGTAACTTATCCGGCCAGGATGGCAGGCACTTTTTAAAATAATAATCATTTCATTTGAGAGCCTGGTAAAAGACCAGATACACTTCAAAAAAGTAACTCCCGCATATTACATTAGGTGGGCTAACATGCGGGAGTTGGGGATCATCAGGATTCTGTCTACGTTATGGAAGATGTCACCAGAGAACTTCTTACTTTATTACCGGATGAGCCAAGCATTAATAACAACTTGACTTCATCCACTGTTACAATTTTATCTGTTTCGGTCACAGCATCCGACTGCCTTCAGATCAAGCCAAAAGGAAACGCCACAAGAAGGCGGATTAAGCAAAAGAATAAAAGGTAAGACTCTATTTTCCTGCCTTGCTCTTTTTTTCGATGAGGGAAACCCTATTTGAGCAGAGCTGCTGAAAGACCAAAAATCTTTCAGCAGAAATATTGGGATGGGTAGAGCCGTGAATGAACTAAGGCCGAAATCACATATAAATCCTAATAATTTGACTTTTTAATGTATGTCCAGATAGACCCCCTGCCTTTAAGGGCTGAAATCCACACATACCTTAAATAAAATTATTTTTAATGTATGTTGAGAGTAAAACCTTTATATTGAGGTCCGAATACTTGGTAAACCTTAAATAACAATCTTTTTAATGCCCAAAGAAC
>JBEPXS010000334.1:0-4158 GCA_041641755.1 Balneolaceae bacterium | reverse complement strand
TTGCGTAGGACAGTTTACGCCCCAGCCGAAAGTACCATCCCGGCTGCCGTCCTCTGCTTCGACAAAGCGTGGGTGCATATATACATTGTACCACGTTCCCAGTTCGGGATCATTCTTATCGGCCTTTTCGAAAATGGTTTCGTCATTGAAGTCATTTCCTTCTCGCCAAATATCACCGTATTTATCAAGTAAGGAGTATTCGTCCTTGTTATCTCCCAAAACCAATGGATATGCTAGATCGTAAGCTTTCTGCCAGTTCTCATGAGAGGCATCTGTTTTTGCTTCATGAATCAAGGTGTTTACGAGTAAATAAATGGCAGCCCCTTTTGTTGCCCTGCCGGGTTCGGTATTGGCCTTCCAATTTAAATTTTCAATGGCATAGGTTAAATCTTCTTCAATAAAATCATAAATAACCGATGTTTCCTCACGGGGTAAATCCTTTTCTTCCGGACTTAGTGGATGATCTACCAAAGGTACTTTACCATAGGTTTTTACCAGGTACTGGTAGTGCAACGCTCTTAAAAATTTGGCTTCGCCAATCATCCGCTTTTTCACTGCTGGACTATCAAAATTTTCATCTGAAATTTCTTCAATTATGGCAACTGCATCACTGGCTCTTCGGATACCAGCAAAATAAACGATCCAGGGTTTTGTGATATCCGGATTATCTCCGGTGATGTCAAATGTTGCCACACGAATGCGATCCAATGGTGGCTTTTCCGGATCCCCTCCGGTTAATGCATCATCTGAGCGTAAATCTCCTGCCAGAATTGCATTATATAGATACATGTTTGGCCAGGTTTCGCCAAGGATCGAGTAACAGCCGGTTACCAACTTTTCAGCTGATTCCTGATCCTTGTAGTAATTTGCGCTCGCATACGTAGCTTCCGGGGCCAGATCCAAATAATCTTCGTTACAGCCGTTTATGATAAGGCTTGTAATAAAAAGAACCGTGAATAAATATATATTTTTCATTATGTTGTAGATCTTTTGTAGTTAGAAATTAGCATTGATTCCGAGTGAAAATATTTGTGGTTGTGGGTATGCGCCATTATCCACTCCAAAATCCAGTGGACTGACATTAAATCCTACTTCTGAACCAATTTCGGGATCATAGCCTGTATAGTTTGTAATGGTAAATAAATTGCGTGCAGATAAATATACCCTGAACTGACTTATCTTTAATCTTGTAGATAGGTTGGTCGGGATGGTATATCCAACGGTTAAATTTTTTAATCTGAAATAGGACCCATCTTCGAGGTAATAGTTTGAAAACCGCATGTTGTTGCTACGGGTTCTGCCTAAGCGTGGATGTTCTGCATCAGGGTTGTCTTCAGACCAATAATCATCCAGCCTATCAGTAGCTTTATTCGAACTAACTTCTCCGTAAAGGAAATACCGGTTAAGGTTTATAATATCGTTTCCGTAAACGCCTTGCAAATTGATCGAAATATCGAATGCTTTGTAATTGGCATTTATACTTCCTCCATAAATAAAATCAGGTAACGGATCGCCAATATATTCTTTATCTAACTCGGTAATATAACCATCATCATTAATATCTTTGAATTTGAAATCACCGGGTGATATATATCTTACGGTGCTTGGTGTTAAACTTCTGTCAAAAGTATACGGATCAACATTTTCGTTATCGGCATTCAGGTGGCCTGCTATTTCATCATAATCCTGATAAATACCTTCAACTACATAACCATAAAACTCAGCGGGGCTTCTTCCTACCTCTGTTTGGGACATATTAAATCCCGTGCGGAAATCGGCGTTGGAAAACAGCACAGAAGTGTTTTTGGTTAACTCTAAAACTTCACTGTTGCTTTGTGAGAAATTCAGATTTATGCTAAAATCAAAGTCATTTGATACCATGTTTTTATATCCCAGGACCACCTCAAATCCGGTTGTCCTCATTTTAGCAGCATTGATGATAGGAAGCTTCCCGGTAACCCTCACATCACTAACGCGTTCGAGGCTATGCACTCCAACATACGCAGGTAATTGATCTTCCAATAATAAGTCATCGGTGGTTTTCCTGAAAAAGTCAAGGGTCATGGTAAGTTTGTTTTGGAAAAAACCTCCATCAAGAGCAACGTTCTCCTGTACCTGTTCTTCCCACTTAATGTTTGGATTACTGATGCCATCCGGCAAAGCACCTACATAGGTTAACTTGTCATTGCCAAAATTATAATTATTGCCAAACCCTATTTGCGTGGTATACCTGTATGCAGGAATGGACTGGTTACCTAATATGCCCCAGCCTGCCCGCACTTTCAGAAAGCTGACAGCTTCTATGTTTTCAAAGAAAGCCAGACGTGATAAAACATATCCGACGGATGCACCCGGGAAATACCCGTAGCGGTATTTGGAGCCAAATTTTGAAGATCCATCACGCCTGATGCTCGCACTAACCAGTAATTGTTCATTAAAGGAATACATTACCCTGGAGAGTAAGGAACTTATGGTGTACTCCATTGGGCTGCTACCCATTTCGGTAACCACATCCAACGGATTAGGTACATCCGGGTAACGCATGTAATCTTCTTCGTAGGGGAAGCCGGTAAAGGTCGTACGCATGTCTACAAATCTCTCATTCTGATAGGTGTAACCTACCATGGCAGTAACATCATGCTTTCCGAATGCTTTACTATAGGTTAAGGTGTTTTCAATATCAAAATTATTCCATCGTTCTTTACGCTTACGAAAGATCGCAAGATCTCTTTTATCAGCGGGGTTTATGTAATATTCAGGTAAAAATTCTTCCATATCACCTAAATTCACGTCATACCCAATGGTAGTATGGAAAACCAGCGAAGGAAAAATAGAAATATCAAGATAACCATTACCAAAGTAGCGATCATTATCATAAATGTATTCGCGTCTGTCAACCAGTCCTACCGGATTAAGACCATATCCTGTACGGTTTAAATCAGTCCAGTTACCTGTCGAATCATAGGGGGCCGCAGTTGGATCAGCAATGAGCATGTTCCTGACAATTCCACCCAGTTCTGAACTGCGATCTCGATTCGATCTTGCAATGATTAAATTCTCTCCAAATTTTACGTGATCGCCTAGTTTATGATCTCCTCTTATCCGAACACTAAACTTTTTGTATCCCGATTTTTTTAACAAGCCATCCTGCCTGAAATACCTGCTACTTAACAGGTAGGTGTTGTTCTCGTTACCGCCGGAAACTGAGAGGCTGTAATTTTCCACGGGAGTAGACGACATCAGGTCAGTGACGGATCCTGTGTTCATTATTTCATCCTGCCAGTCGGTACGGGCCGGAAGTTCTTTTCCTTCTTCAAATTCTTCGAGAACAGGACGGCCGGAATTAATGTTGTATATATTCCAGAATTCACGGAATTGCTCCGGACCGAGTATATCATATTTTTTTCTCAGGCGCTGAAAGCCCCGGTACATGTTTAAGCTAACTTTTGGTTCTCCTGCTTTTCCTTTCCTGGTAGTTATTAACACCACGCCGTTCGATCCCCTTGCTCCAAAAATGGCAGTTGCTGAGGCATCTTTTAAAACTTCAATAGATTCAATTTCATTGGGATCCAAAAAGCCTATACCCGTTTTGTTATCCGGAGCCTGGCCATTTTCTTTACCGAATGAGTTGTCTCCTAATATAACGCCGTCAACCACATATAATGGTTCTGCACCAGAGTTCAAAGTGCTCATTCCTCTTACCCTGACTGTGACTTTTCCACCAGGGGCACCCGAACTATTGATAACCTGCACACCTGCTGCCTTTCCCTGTAAGGCCTGATCAATTCCTGCTACCGGCAGGTCTTCAATATCCTCGTTCGAAACACTGGAAATGGCGCCGAGTGAATTACTCTTTTTTACAGTACCATATCCAATGACCACAACCTCATCCAGCTTCTGTAAATCAGGAACCAGCTCCACATCGATTTTGCTCCTGTTGTTTACCAGGATTTCTTCCTTCAAATATCCAATGAAAGAAAAAACCAGCGTTGCTTCAGGACCTGATACATCAAGTGAATAGTTACCATTCATATCCGTAACCGTACCATTCGTTGTGCCTTTTTCAATTATGTTTGCTCCAATCATAGGCTCACCCGATATATCGGTTACCATTCCGGAAACTTCATGCGAATTCTGAGAGAATAAGTAAAAGAATGG
>JBEPXS010000333.1:0-4168 GCA_041641755.1 Balneolaceae bacterium | reverse complement strand
GTAAGCTCCGATATTTTGAATTGGAGCCGCTCCTACAGTACCGGGAATCAAAGACAGGTTTTCGATTCCTCCCCATCCACGGTCCACGCAGTGCAGTACAAGCTGATGCCATACTACACCGGCACCCGAACGTATCCAAACATAGTTTTCATCTTCCTTGATCTGTTCAATACCCTTTATAGCCACGTGCAATACCAGTCCGTCAAAATCATCCACAAAAAGGACATTACTTCCTCCCCCTAGAACGAATAGATCTGAGCTGCTGTCTGTCTCGGAGAGTACTTGTATTAGTTGTTCTCTTGAGTCCACTGAAATAAAACGATCAGCCCGGGCCTCTACACCGAGAGTATTATAGTTTTTAAGGCTCTGATTTTCTTTGAGATGCAGTGAGGTGGTATCAGACATTGAAGAGATTCTTAATCCTCGTTTTTCAGTGGCCTGCGTTTTTTCTTTGACGTATCAGTGTTATGTTTCACCCGCAATTTCCGAACCCTGTTGTTTTGTACCGAGTGAATCGTCAACTCGAGCTCTTTAAAATGAACTCGTTCTCCCACATTCGGAATCCGTTCCGTTAAGTGATAAACCAATCCGCCCAACGTTTCATACTCATCTTCATCACTGGTAAGTTCACATCCCAAAATCTCTTCCATATCATCCAGGTCGATACGGGCATCAAAAATAAAGACTCCATTCTTAAATTCAGTATAGAGCTGATCATCGTTATCCTCATATTCATCGGAGATTTCACCTACAATCTCTTCAAGGATATCGTCCAGTGTGATCAGGCCTTCGGTCCCCCCGTACTCATCAACCACGATAGCTATATGAGTCTTTTCCTGCTGGAACACACGCAGCAGATCATCCAGCTTCTTGGTCGCAGGCACAAACAACGGTTTTCGGGCTATGGTACGCCAGTTGATGGTAGTACGCTCAATATCCGAATTGATATAGGGCAGCACATCCTTGGAGTAAATAATCCCCAGAATATTATCCAGATCCTCCTCAAAAAGAGGCATCCGGGAGAACCCTTTTCCACGAATGAGTTCAAGAACACTTTCCAGAGTGTCGTCGGTAGAAACAGCCACCACGTTGACACGGGAGGTCATAATTTCACGAACGGAGGTCGTTCCGAATTCAATCACATTTTCAATTATCTCCCGCTCATCACTCAGGATCGATCCCTCCATCTCTCCCACCTCAGCCATAGTCATAATATCTTTTGTCGTCATCCGATTGGCTGGCTTCGGTAACTTTTCCTCGAGATTAATCGTACTTTCCGCAATAATTTTGGACAGTGGCTTCAGTATCCAATAAAAAACAAAGATGAACCGGGCCAACCGGCGCGAAGCCGCCAAAGGATTATTAACAGCAATAACCTTGGGTGTTATCTCGCTGAGGATCAGGATAGTGAACGTAAGAGCTACTATTTCCACCACAAAAATAATCACTTCTGAATAACCCAATAATGTAACCAGGCTGCCTGTAACTACTGCAGCCAATACTGAGGTTATAATGTTGGCAAACGTGTTACCAATAAGAATGGTGGCCAGCAATCTACGTGGTTTTTCCAGCATCCTTATAACAAGATGATCAGCTGAGCCCACGTTATCGCTCTGGTCAAGTAGATCTATCTGATTAGAAATGGAAAAGAAAGCTACCTCTGAACCCGAAAACAGAGCCGAAAACAGCAGTCCCAATACTATTATGAATAGCTGGATGGTGAGGTTAACAGGATCAAGTGCTTCCGGATATACAGCAACCTCTTGTAATAGATATGTTATATGTAAGCCTATACTGCTGGGATCGTCCAATTACCTTGTTTCATTCCATTATGGGATTAAACTATAAGCTACAGATTGATGTAATGGGGTGCAACTGTTGCCACCAATAATGTAGTGAGTGTTATATAGAACTAAAAAAGGTGATGGAGTCTGGCTCCATCACCCAGTGTATATGTATCTTAATATTTATCCTTTAGTGAAAAAGACTCCCTAGTGTCAATAGCGAAAGCCCTGATATTCACCGTTCATCACATATGGTGTGATGTTTAAAATGGAAGATCATCATCCATATCTTCAAATTCCTCATCCAGCTCAACTTTGCTGTCGACTGGTTGAGAAGAAGCGGGCTTATCAGGAACTACCCGTGTATCTCCATCTCGGTCACCTTTGCTGTCCAGCATGGTTAACGTTAAGGCTTTGATTTCTGTGGTATACCTTGTTTGACCGTCGCGGTCTTCCCATTGGCGTGTCTGAATTGGACCTTCAATATAGACCTGGGAGCCTTTTTTCAGGTATTCCTGACATATTTCAGCCAGCCGTCCCCAGGCAACAACCCTGTGCCACTCGGTATTTTCTTTCCACTCACCCGAACTGTCTTTGTATCGTTCGGAGGTGGCAACCGACAAATTGGCTACCGCCGTGTTAGATTGCGTATAACGAACTTCAGGATCCTGACCCAAACGGCCGATGATCATCGCTTTATTTAATGAACTCATAATGATTTCCTTTTTTATTTTTGACTATTCTGTTCATAAGGTAAGATATATTTCGGAGGAAATCCTTACAGAAAAATTTAGAAATAGCCTGTTATTTTTTAAATAAATTAGCATTAAAGCTTGCTATATCACCCCTTAAATTGTCTGGAGATACCACCCCTAATTAGATTGGATTCAGCCCGCTAAAACCGACTTTCAAGACTGTAATTTCCCTGCAGCAGAGTAACCTATCAGGGCTTAGTTATCACAGAATCACTATTCACTCTGACTGAATACTATGTTCTGGCGGTCAGATTTATACATTTCCCCAAACAGGCTACTAATTGTACTATATTCCTCCCTAAGAATCTGGCTCTTTTTAAAGCGATATAACATCTGTATATCAAAATATAAATTATATTATCATACTAAAATGTCATTTCAAATTTTTATCCTGATTCTTGAAAATTTTATAATCATAATACCCATCAGAAATTATATATCCCGATGGGTATTATGATAGATATAAAAACAGGCTTATTTGTCCGTCAGGGCCGCAACCCCCGGCAGTTCCTTACCTTCCAGAAACATAAGGCTGGCGCCGCCCCCGGTTGAAACGTGCGAAACCTTTTTTTCCAGTCCTGTCTGTTTAATTGCCGATGCGGAGTCACCTCCCCCGATAATGGTAGTAGCTCCATGCTCGGTTGTTTGTGCGAGCGCTTCCGCAATAGAAAAGGTGCCATCTGAAAAATTTTCCATCTCAAAAACACCCATCGGTCCGTTCCAAACAATGGTATTGGCATTCTTGATCTTATTGCCAAATGCAATGGTGGTCTGTGGACCGATATCCAGCCCCATCCAACCTTCTTCAATTTCATCTTCTCCGACTACCTTGTGCTCGGCCTCATTATTAAACTCTTTGGCCACTACATGGTCGATGGGAAGAGCAAGGTCTACCTCTTTCTCTTCGGCTTTTTCAAGGAGCTCACCTGCAAGCTGAATTTTATCCTCTTCTACCAGGGAATTGCCGACCGGTAGTCCTTTTGCCTTATAAAAAGTGTAGGTCATACCGCCCCCTATCAGTATGGTGTCCACTTTGTCCAGCAGGTTCTCTATGACGCCAATTTTATCAGAAACCTTGGCCCCACCGAGAATAGCTATAAAAGGATGGATCGGATCGTTGATCGCATCATTTAGATACTTAATCTCTTTCTCCAGCAGAAATCCAGAAACCGCAGGTTGCAGGTAACGGGTTACCCCGGCTACCGAAGAATGTGCACGGTGACTGCTACCAAAAGCGTCATTGACAAAAAGATCACCATGGGCAGCCAGTTGCTTACAAAACTCTTCATCATTTGCTTTTTCTCCAGCGTGGAAACGCACATTTTCGAGCACTACTATTTCGCCCGGATTAGCCTGGGCTATAACTGACTCAGCTTCTTCTCCGATACAGTCCCCGGCAAAATATACCTGGGTATCAACCAACGTTCGCAGGTGTTCGGCCACAGGTTTAAGGCTCAGTTCCGGGTCGGGCGAACCTCCTGGCCTACCGAGATGACTCATTAGAATCAGAAGCCCGTTATTTGTCGTAACATGCTTTATTGAGGGTAAGGCCTGAACAATGCGGTTGTCATCGCCAATCACACCGTCTTCTATTGGCACATTAAAATCCACCCGCATTAATACCTTCTT
>JBEPXS010000332.1:0-4195 GCA_041641755.1 Balneolaceae bacterium | reverse complement strand
ATTCAAGAGCCAATTCAACTAGGTTTTTGGTCCCACCAACGTTGTTGAGGACCGCTTGATCAGGATTTTCCTCCATCAGGGGAACATGTTTATGAGCAGCAGCGTGGAAAATTACTTCTGGTTTCCTTTTTCGGATAATTGATTCCAATACTTCATAGTCTCTGATGTCGGCGATCTCCGGGAGACATGTTGTTTCCGTCTCAATTTTTCTTAGCTCCTGATCAAGCTGGTACATATTGTATTCACTGTGATCTACCATCACGATCATCTCGGGTTCAAACTTGAGTACCTGGCGTAGCAATTCCGAACCAATTGAGCCCCCAGCTCCTGTAATCAGAACCGTACGGTCCCTCAGGTAATCAGATATTTCCTGGTTGTCCAGCTCAACAGGCTCTCTTTTGAGAAGGTCTTTCACATCGACATCTCGTATCTGATTTATATTGGTATCCCCTTTGAGCAATTCATGCAAGGCTGGGATAATTTTGTGCTCCAACTCTACTTCCTGAGCCATTTCAACTACCTTTCTGATGACTTTACCCGGTGCCGACGGCATCGCAATCAGAACCTCATCTACATTATTATCTTTAGCCACTTCTTTAAGGCTGTCGATGGGACCTAACACGTTAAAACCCAGATATTTCTGATTTTGTTTTTGAGGGTCATCATCCAAAAAGCCAACCGGATCCATCTTCGATTCTGGGTGCCTGAGCATCTCACGTGCGATGCGTGTGCCCAGGTCACCCGCTCCGGCAATGACTATTCTCTTTCGATCTGTTCCCTGGGCTACTCCTTCTCGGTGGTATTCATCCATCACCCTCACTATCAAACGAATGGCATTAAGGGATAAGAAAGCTACAATCAGTTCAATAAGTGGAACACTCAACGGCATATATAAGCTTTCTCGAAATATAGCAGCTAAACCAAAGAACACTGCTCCCATCAGTGAGGTGCCTTCTCCAATTGTATAGATGTCAATGACTCCCACTTTATGCCAACATTGCCTGTTAAAACCCAAACGATGAGCTACTAGTGCCTTTAGGGGTAACATTGTCACTGTAATGATGAAGATATCCGGCCAATGCATTTCAAGAGGAATTCCTACTCTAAGTAAGTAAGCGATAGGTGTAGCTAAACACCAAATAAACAAATCTATCAGTAACTTTTTTTCACTTTTTTGCATACTATCTCTTTGATTTTTTTGTCTGTGATGGTTGTCAGATTCTATATTTTTTACCGGAAATGGTAGAGGTACTATAACACTTTAACTATGGTTGCAGATGGGGCAGATTTATTTTTTCTATCCCCGTCTTATCCTCCTAATTGCCTGCGGAAAATCACTGTAGTAGTCTTATTTTTTTGAATTAAATTTTCAATTTTTAATTGCTTCAGTTCCCTAGTTCCTACTACATCACTTCTTATTTGTTCCAAATCTGGTTCAGTTTATACGGGATATCTAAGGTGGGATCGATGGTAAAAATTCGTGCTTTTTTATGGGCTTAATCTATCTGTCATGGGAAAGTAGTTTTCAAAAAAAGCAAATCACTCATCAAACTGAGAAATGTTAACAGAAGAGAGATTTGCCTACATACTTCTGGGCGGGTGGGATATTTCAAGGTACCGACAGAGAAAGTGCCATCATTAAAAGAAACGGGTAGTCTCTTTCTAGATGGCACTTATAACTGCTTAAAAATTTAATTGTTGTTTAACTTGTTTTCCCTAAATTCTGTAAAAATTCTTTTGTCACTTCCCACCAGGGACCGTTGGAGGCTTCCTGCCACTCCGTTTTATACGGGAACCAGATGACGACTCCGTCAGCGTACTGGCGGGCGGTTTCAAGTTGGGTACGCCAAAACCCCTCATCAATATACACTCCATGTATCGACGAATCGTCTTTGCCAATATACTGCGGCCATAAAAAGGCATATACCGGTTTATCCCCACTTATGCGCTTGGCTTCTTTCAGATAATATTTCGCACTGTTAACCCAGGCGTCTTGGTCTTGACTAAAGGTATAGAGTTGTGGGAATAGGGCATCAACTTTATCTGCCAGTGGTTTCAACTTGTCGTTCCTGCTTTGCCAAATTTGTAATCTCTCATCGGTAGGATAGGACCAATAATTTTTGACCGGCACCATATCGTAGTAACCAAACTGCATGCCCGGTTGTGCTTCTTTGAACCAAGCGTAAACCGTAGAATAGTTCTGTATACTTTGCTGAACCTCTTCATCGGTTCCTTTTGTGGGCCAGTGTTCAATGTCGATGATTGCCAGCTCGTTGTTAACCTTACTGGCACTTTCGGCCCATTCACTTACCAGGGTTTTGGATGGAAGCTCCCACTGGCCCACTTCACTCATGGGCTTATCCCACAGCATCATCTGGTAAATGACCTTTATTGGGGTAAATCCATACTGAGTCATTTCAGGCTTATCGCGGAAACGTGTACCGTCATAAACCTTGAATTCGGAATCCGTAACTACCGGTTCTGCTGAATACTGGCCCAGATCCGACATAAACTGCTTGGTAACGTCCCACCAGGGAGTAGTTCCGTCCCATGGGGTACCATGGGGAGCATAAAATACGATACCATCAGCATATTGCCGTGCAAAATCCAGCTGCAACTGCCAGAAGTCGGATTCAATATAGGTTCGGTCGAGCGACTCGTCATCCTTCGCATTATACTGGGGCCATAAAAACAGATGGATCGGCTGACCATCTCCTATCCGGCGGGTTTCATCAATTAAGTATTTCATGTTTGTGATCCATCGATTTCGATCAGTTGATCTCGTATAGGCCGGCAGATAAAAAGCGTCAACCTTCTGGCCCAATTTTTGAAGTCGGTCATTCTTGGCCCGCCAGATATCCAATCTTTCCTGGGTTGGATCACTGGGCCAGTAATTTTTAACGGGCAGCGTATTGAAATAACCGAAATTGGTATTCGGCATAATAGTCTTCAGATCATAGTACAGGGAGGAGTATCGCATCGTACTATTTTTCACCGTTTCGTCATCCCCATTTGTTGGCCAGCTCTGGATATCAACAGTCACCGTGTGACTCTCTGAGTCGTCGATTCTCTGAAGGGCACTCGAGATAGAAGATTCAGTAGGGTACTCCCACCTGTTTTCATCAGTACGGGGAGTATCCCAAAAATGATTCGTGTACATAACATGCATCGGCCTGATTCCGAACTGTTTCATGTCAGGCTTATCCTGGAAACCGGTTGCATCGAATACCTTGAATTCAGCATCGGTTACATTCGAGGTATCCAGACTTAGAGAAGAGACACTTCTACCTATTTCATTCTGCTGTGTATAACTGGTTGGGGTTCCGGAATCCTGATCACAACTTGTAAAGAATCCAAAACTTAAAAATAGCAAAAGGAAAAATTTGAATTTCGTATTTAATTGCTTATTGGGGGAGTAGATGGTTATTTTCATTTGTTTTTAGTTTTAAAAGCATACTTTCCCTCTTTGTTGTCAGCCAGTAGGTTGGATAGTCCATATATTCAGGACACTTGTACCAGCTCGACAATGCGAAACATTTTACTAAATCGGGAGCGGTTCGCGCTTCTCGCGATTCCATTAATTTTGGAGAGAAGACGATGTCAGTGTTGAAGCTTTACTTCTCTTGTTTAATCCCGATTAACTTGAAAATGACTTAAAGAGAAAAGATGCCGTTTTTGCAGATGATTACTATATGTATTTAGACTACCTGAGGTTAAACGTGTAGATGATTAATTATATGAGGACTTTGCAAAACCGTTGTTTTGCTCAATCTCTGTATTTTCGTGACTTTGTACAGTTATCCTTTCTCTTATTCTTTTAGTTTTTTGAGATAACTGAGAATAAAATACTGGAACTAGTTCTTGCGCTATGCACAGCACTCTGGCTGATACACTTCGAAAACCAACGATATATTTACAGCATTTAATATATATTAATGGATTCTAATATATTAAATACTATGGGGTTTGTCAATGCCGGAGCATAACTTTCTCAGGAGTGGAAGGTCAGGCATGTGTTATATAAGAGCGTAAAACAACAGAAAACTGAACAGGGACTCAAAATGTCATACCTTGCTACTATTTGTCGTTTCCCAGCTTTGCTGAGTCAAATCATATGTTAACATGATCCGGATTAGTGAGCTTCCGGCGATAGGCTTTATGAGATAAGAGCCGAGACCGAAATTGAATTTTATTA
>JBEPXS010000331.1:0-4206 GCA_041641755.1 Balneolaceae bacterium | reverse complement strand
CCTTTGGAATGATGTGAAGGAAGGTGTATCCGAAGTGCGATCTATTCTGAAGGAGTAAACAGCCATTTTTAAAATCTGTGATATTCAGAAAAAGGCAGCATTTTTTATGCTGCCTTTTTCTTTATCTTGGAACAACTGTTGAATTTTAAATAATGAGAGTCTTAGCATGCAAATGTTTCAGTTTGAACAGGTTGATTCTGTAAGAGAAGTGGTAGTTCCCTACCTGGTTGATTATGGCTTGGATATAATCGGGGCCGTCGCCATTCTGATTGTGGGATGGGTGGTAGCTAATTGGCTGAGCAAAAGAGTAAACAAGTTTACGGGCCGGACCGAACGAATTGATGATACCCTGTCTCCGATACTGGTAAAAGGCACAAAAATACTTGTGATGATTATTACCGTCCTTGCGGTGTTAAACCAGTTCGGGGTAGAAACAGCCAGCATCATTGCTGTTTTGGGGACTATAGGTCTGGCCATCGGTTTAGCCCTGCAGGGAACACTCAGTAATATTGCTTCTGGTTTTATGCTGCTTATGCTCCGCCCCTTTAACGTGGGAGATGCTGTGGACATCGGCGGTACGACTGGCGTGGTGGATGAGATCGGATTGTTTGTTACTGAAATGCATACCTTCGACAACATCGCTATCACCATGCCCAATTCTAAAGTGTGGGGTGGCAAAATAGAGAACTTCACACACAACAATACCCGGCGCGTTGATATGGAAATCGGTATTAGCTATAGCGATGATATAGACAAGGCAATGAAGGTAATTAAAGAGATTTTGGATTCTGACGAACGAGTTCTGTCGGAACCCGAATCGCTCATCGCGGTAGGTTCATTGGGAGACAATGCTGTGGTGTTGCGGGTAAGGCCCTGGACAGCTACAGAAAACGTATGGCCGTTGAGATATGATTTGACGAAGACAATCAAACAACGATTTGATGAAGAAGATATCTCCTTTCCCTTTCCCCAACGGGATGTATACTTGTATAAACAAAAATAAAAATCGAATTTATACCCTGATTAAACTTTTGAAGTCGATCTCAGCGATCGGCTTCTTTTTTTGCTATTTTGATAATCAGAAGAAGTTTGTAATAAATTGTGAAGAAATATTATCTTATCTGAACTTAAAGAGCTAACATAGCTTAAAAGAAGTTCTGCTTAGTAGCAAAAAGATCCCTGGTCGTAGTTATGAGTGAAGAAACCAAAACAATGCTTGATTTTGAATACGAAGATCAATTCTCCTATCTGACCGATAAGGGGGATCTGATGTTAAAGGAAACCAGCCTGTTTGAAGAACGGAAAATAGGTGAAATATCGGCTGAAGAGGAACTCTCCAATACCGTTGAGCAATATAAGGAAGCGTTTGACTCACTTGAGGATAGGGTGGAATTATTTCTGGAGGAAGATCAAAAAAGCACAGAATTAGTTGACGAATTGATTGATAAGCTTAAAAGTGCTAAGGCTATTGGTGATTTTGACGGTCTGTATAACCAGTTAAAAGAGGAGAAAGAACAGTTGGAGAACTCTCAATCTTTCTCAAATGGGGAGGATGATAACAGTGAGGAATCGGATTCAACAGTTGAGACAGATATGGAGGATGAAGGGGAAATATCCGGCGTTGAGGAAGCGGAAGGCACGGCCGAGGAAAAGACGGGTTTAGCATATTACGAGGAACTTGTAGAAAAAGCCGAATCGCTCTCAAAACAATCGGACTGGCCATACATAACAATGGAGCTGGATAACCTTTCCCATCAGTGGGGCGAGGGGCCCGAAGTTGAAACAGATAGTGAAGAGCTTAAAAACCTGCTTGGCCGATTTCAGGATGCACAGGAAACATTTGAAAAGCGAAAAGAGCAGCACTATGAAGAGCTGAACAAGCAAAAAAAGCAAAATCTGGATAAAAAGAAGCAGCTGCTTGAACAGCTTACTGAAATTGTAGAGAATAAAAATTGGACGGCAACCAACAAGGTCAAGAGTATCAAGGGTCAGTGGAACAGTGTGGGGATACTACCTTCTGGTACCGGAGATGATCTGGAGGAAGAGTTTGAGGCCAAGCTTGCTGAATTTGATGAGCACAAAGTAGATCGGTTGGTTAGTAAGCGACAACAGGAGGAAGATAATCTTACCGGTAAGCTGATTGTGCTGGACAAGATGGAAGAGCTTGCGGAATCAATTGATGATGATACCAGCGACTGGAAAGCAATTGATAAAGAATTTGAGGATCTGACTAATCAGTATAAACGTATCGGCAGGGTTCCGCCCGAAAAGTCAGATGAAGTTTGGGGGCGTTATAAAGCGGCTCAGGATGCTTATTATGACAAGAAGTACCAGCACGATAAAAAGCATCGGCAGAAGTTTGATAAATACTATCAGAAGAAAGAAGATTTGTGCCGCAAAGCGGAAGCCCTGATGGAAAAAGATAATCTGCCAAAAGCGGCCAAAGAGTTAAATAAGCTGCATCGCCGGTGGAAAAAAACAGGGAATCTGCCACAGCGGGACGAGGATAAACTCTGGGCCCGGTTCAAAGCAGCAACGGATGCCTTCAACGAATATAAGTCGAAACATATTGACGAGTTGCGCGAGCAGGAGCAGGCCAACTACGACAAAAAGATGGAGCTGATCGAAAAAGCTCGTGAAATAAATGATACTAACGACTGGGATAAGGGGCATAGTAAAATGCAAAGCCTGCTGGACCAGTGGAAAAAGGTAGGCCCGGTGCCACGCAAGAAGTCGCGAAACCTTTGGAAAAAGTTTAAAAAAGCACAGGATGTTTTTTATGAACGGCGGAGAGAGCATTTCAAGGATCAAAAAGAGGAACAAAAAGAAAACCTGAAAGAGAAAGAAAAGATTCTTGAAAAATTGAATAAGCTTGGAAAGCTTGATGACCCCATCGAAGCTGTAAACCAGGCCAAGCCGCTCCAGGAAGAGTTTAAAAATATAGGGTACGTTCCGATCAAAAAGAAAAATGAGATCTGGAAACGGTACAGGGAAACCTGTGACGTTATCTATGACCGGTTTCGTGCGGCTAAGTCAGGAAATAAATTTGACCAGGAATTGGCCAAAGCAGATCTGGAACCTGATCAGCGTTCTCAAATTATGGAGCTTCGCAAAAAGTACAAGAAGGTGAAGCACAAAATGCACGAGTTGAAGGATGAAGTATTGCAGTACAAGGAGTCCAAAACATACTTTAAGTCGAGCGATGATGACAATCCTCTGCTAAATGAGATACAGTCAAAAATAGATAAGGCCGAAAATAAACTGCAGGAAAAGAAAGATAAGTTGGATGAACTGGATCGAAAGATAGATGATATACGGAGAGAGTGATAATATATCATATTGACAGGTTAAGACGTTTGGGATGACGTGAGGATAGGTAAGACGCTTGACGAAAGAAATGTATGACGCCAGTTCATGTAAATAAAATGGTGTTGACTAAAAATCCACGTTTGTGAGTAGAAGCAACCTAAATAAGAAAATTTATCTTGTTTCGGAAAGTCCTGCTGATCTTTCTAAAATCACCAGTGCTATTAAGAAGTATGGTTTTCGTCTGATCAGGGATAGAAACAGTGGCAGGGGACAGCTTATTAGTCGTATTCGGGCAAGTCATCCTGATCTTATTTTTTGGGACGGACGCTCATTCAGCCAGGATTCACTTCCGCTACTTCAGACCCTCCGAGAAAATGTAGAAACCAAATCGATACCGGTCTACTTTTTTACTCCTGAAAATGGAGATGTTCCTGATCTTCCCAGTGGACTGGATGATTTTAAAAAGGTATCAATGTTGGAACCTAACCTGGGAAAAGAAAAGTTGGGTTCATTACTGAGCGGCATTTTGAAGCCCACTGTTGCAATTAAATTTTGGGGGGTAAGAGGGTCAACTCCATGTGCAAACAAAGAGAATGTGCGGTACGGAGGGAATACTACTTGCGTGCAGGTAGAATTGCCTTTCTCCGATAAATTGTTGGTCCTGGACAGCGGCACTGGTATTCGTAATTTGGGAAACTATCTGGTAGAGTTCCGGAACAAGGTTTCAGGTCATATATTCATAACACATCCCCATTGGGACCATATTCAGGGTTTTCCTTTTTTTAAACCGATCTACGACGCTGAAAACCATTTTGATATCCATATGCCACCCCAGGTTACCGGCGGATGCAGAGAGATTTTATCGGGACATCTGACCAAAACATTTTTCCCGGTAAC
>JBEPXS010000330.1:0-4239 GCA_041641755.1 Balneolaceae bacterium | reverse complement strand
AAGTTCTTTAAGCCAACCATTTTGGGAACTTTTATTTTCTGTTTTTTCAGCAGGTGCTGCGGCCTGATACGAGCCACCTATTTCCTGTGCATTAAGTGTTAGGAGAGTATCTACAGGTAGATTATAGTGCCGGGTCAGTTCACCTTGTGGCCAGCGGATTTGAAGAGAGTCTATCTCAGTTACCGAACCTAATCCAAAATGAACACGGGAGTCCATTGTTGACTGAAAACCGCGGATGGGCATCTGTTCCGCAAACCATTCTTTTTGTCCTGCCCAAGCTGTGAGCTGTGCACCCAATGCATTGGTATTCTTTCCAGTCCCCCCCAGATTAACCATTAACCAATTATTATCCGGTTTCTGTTCGGTAACTCTGTTCTCATAAAGTGAGGCCACGCTGTTGAGGTTATTAATTACCAAATCCAAATCACCGTCGTTATCTAGATCTCCATAGGCAGATCCGTTGGCAAATCCTGGCTTATCCAATCCCCACGCATTTGAAGAATCGGCAAATTGCATATTTCCATTGTTGTGGAATGCATAATTTGAGATTGGGTTTGAAGGTACCATCTCAATCAATTTTTTAAAATCCACATTCTTGTCCTTCACAATCCGGCGGACCATATTTTCCTGGGATATCTTCTCCAGGTAGTCGAGGTTGGTAATATCCTGGTAAATGCCGTTGGCAACAAAAATATCTCTACGGCCGTCCATATCGAGGTCGGCAATATTAGCTCCCCAGCTCCAGTCCGTAGCCTCCACTCCCGCCCAGCGCCCCACCTCACTGAATGTTCCATCCTTATTATTAAGTTGCAATGTATTTCGCGTAAACTGGTGATAATATCCGTTCTCAACATAGTTCCGGTATCCGGCCCAATCATCGAACGTAGTTACTTTTTTTAAGCGGGATTCCGGTTCCGGTAACATATCGGTTACAAAAATTTCCGGATATCCATCCCCACTCAAGTCTGCAACATCGGCCCCCATGGAAGCAGCGCTAATGCTGCTAATTTGTTCTTCCAATACTTCTCTGAAGGTGCCATCCCGGTTGTTGAGATAGAGATAGTCACGCTCAAAAAAATCGTTCGATATATACATGTCGGGCCAACCGTCGCGATTTAAATCTGCCACGGAAACTCCAAGACCAAATCCGATTTCACTGTTATAGATGCCTGCCTCTCTGGTAACCTCTACAAATCGCCCCTCTTCATTTCGATAAAGTTTATCGCCTCCGAGACTGTCTGATTTCATCCGATTATTTTTTTCCAGATCGAAGCTCCCAATAGCTCGAAAAGAATTATTAACCAGGTACAGATCCAGATCGCCATCTTTATCATAGTCAAAAAAGGATCCGTGAATTGACAGGGCCGGATCTGCTATGCCATACTCTCGTGCCCGTTCGGTAAATGTAGAGTCCCCATTATTTATAAACAGTTCATTCCGCTTATCATCCCCTTCCACAATACCGGAATTACAGACGTAGATATCCAGCAGACCGTCTCCGTTAACATCGGCCATGCTCACCCCTGTTGACCATGCCCTGGTCCCTGCCACGCCTGCCTTTGCCGTGATATCTTCGAAGGTTAGATCGCCTTTGTTCAGGTAAAGCCTGTTATCCTCCATATTTGAGGTGAAATAGATATCCTGCAGACCATCATTGTTAATGTCCCCCAGTGCCACCCCGCCACCATTGTAAAAGTTACGGTACCGGTAAATGTTAAACTCCGGATTGAAGGTCAGATCGTTAGAAAAAGTAATGTTAGTCTCTTCAGGAGAAAGAAAATTGAATAGTTCTTGAGAAGATCCTGTGTCGGTACCACAACCACATAGTACGACACCCAAAATTACTGCTATTACACACAGAAGCTGAAATTTCATAGTTACTTATTCATCTCTTTAATCCGATTATGTACATCCAGGTCGGTATAAACAACAGCAACATGCCTGTTATCATCCATCTGATAAATCGATATCCTTTTGTTACCCTCTATAATGATATAAGCAGGTATACCCTCTTCGGGATGAGTCATTTTTTCGAATTTGCTGTCGTATCGTTTCTGAAATAGATCGAGAACATCATTTTCCAGGCTGTCTGCCCACAGATCCCTGTTCCAGGGAGCCCATCCGGTGTAAGAATATTTTACCGGCATACTGTAGATTGAATCATTATGAAATACGGGAAAGAAGTTTTTTTTAGCCCGGCTTTTCAGATTATCAACGTCATAACGAATGGATTCGTTGTTATTTCCCTCTCTCACAATCATTTTTTTGTTCAGCTTCCAACTGTGATCGTAAAACTCCTGTTTGGTCATTCCGAAATGATAACCCAGGAATAGACTGTCGTTTTGTGCACCTTTTTGATAGTGTTCTTCCACGAGCTGTTCATATTTCGATTTTTGCTCGCAAGAGCTAAAAAACAGCAGTAAACCAAGACAAAAAAACAGCAGTATTATTTTTCTATCCATGTATAATTCTTAAAATTTCCCAAATAATTTATGATCGATTAAATCCTGTATACGACGAATTTTTCTGTTCGATAACACATTTAAATTACAGCCCAACTAAAGTTCTATAGATCTTAATTATCATTCTGTCTTTTAAACCATACGGGAGAATCACCATTCCGGACAACCAGATAAAGCACTTCATTCCCGGTCCTTACAGGTAACAGAACCCTGACTTCACCTTCCACCGTAAATCCTGAAATACTGTGTGGAATAACGGTAATATTTTCCAGTGAATCTACTTCAATGGTCGTGCCATAGCTTGCATCATACCTGCCTATCTGTGGTTTAACCCCGTGTAAATTCCCGGCCAAAAGCCCTGTGATGTTTTGACGTTTCTGATCTATACTATTCATAGATATCGCATAAATAGGGGAAAACTGTGCTTCTACAGGCAATGTTTCTCGTTCAAATGCAGTTCCATTTTTGTTCCGGAATACTGCAGACTCCGTAGTCACTATTTTACGTTGGTAAGCCTCGTCCCGTTGAGATTCTGTTAACAGTTCTTCGATAGTAACATCGGCATAGGATTCAAACGAGGGATAAGTCTCCTCAAAAGATGGCAGTTGCCGCAAAAGATCCTGACGCAAGACCAAGGGAATATCTTTTCCATCTCGTCTTATTGTTAGTATCTGTTCAGCAATGCCATTCTGATCAAAATCGCCTGTATACATTTTCACCGGCTGTTGAGGGGTAGCTTTTAGCATCGTATTCAATCCCTGATTACCAGCGATTATTTCCGGATAACCATCGCTGTTCAGATCAGAAATTTCGACCGATTGCCACCAGCCATTTGTGTTGGCAAGCCCCAAGGCTTGTGTCCGTTCTATGAATCGGGGACTACCTGTTTCCTGCAGCTGGTTCTCAAATAATCTGACTGGCATCCACTCTCCCGCTACTATCAAATCGGTATCACCATCAGCATCATAATCAACCCATTTGCTATCCGTAATTGGAGCTAACTCCATCAGTGCTGGAGCCAGCTTTTCAGTCTGATCTGAATATTTTCCTTCTCCGTTGTTAACAAGCAGGTGTCCCTTGACGGGAAGACCATATGCAAAAGATTTCAATCGTTGACCTACAAACAGATCCATATCCCCGTCACCATCAAAATCTCCAGCCTCTACCGTTGCGGTAGGACTAACCATACTGATTGGTAACGCACGCTCGGCTTTTATCCAGTTATCTGTTCCATCATTCAAATAGAGACGATCAGCAATAGCCCCTGAACTGGACGGAAATTCACTGCCCCCACTGGCCACATACAGATCCTGGTCTCCATCGCTGTCCGCATCAAACCACTGGCAGTCGGTATCCTCGGACTGGTTATCCAACTTAAATAAGTCTGAATCAATATGTTCAAACCGCAAGCTCTCCTGCTGTATGTAAATTGAGCCAGCCTGTCCTTTGGCTCCTCCCAAATACAGATCATCTTTGCCATCACCATTAATGTCCGCCACACAGGCTGCCGGACCTTCTTTGGAGTGCATGTGGAAAACCAGGTTATCTCGTTCAAAGTCCACAAAATTATTTTCCTTATGGATGTAGTCAAGTTTTACATGGGATGATATATTCTGTAAATGGATCTGGCTGGATTTCCCATTTTTCTGATATTTTTGTTTTATATCACCTGAACCTGAACGTTGTTCGGCCTCAGAATGAGTGAGCGTCAATAGCTGGTTGGTTTTGGGATTTCTAATGAAAGTAGCACCACCGTCAGGCCAACGTACTTTCAGTG
>JBEPXS010000329.1:0-4282 GCA_041641755.1 Balneolaceae bacterium | reverse complement strand
CTCTCCGTGAACCATGATCATCGACTCCTCAATCTTCAGCGTTGCATGCAAAACAGTTCCATTCTTTTCCGTGCGGCGCGACATCTCGACGGCGCCAAACGCGCGCTTGCAAAAATCGATCTCATCCGCGGCGTTGCGGCAGACCAGCATCGGTATTATCATTTTTGGTTTCATCGTTTTTTAAAATCACTTAGCTGCTTTTATCAAGATGATATCGCAGCGCCATTTGTATGCAAATCATCAGTTGCTTTCTGGGTATGGGTTTGTCAACTGGAAACACGATAGCCCTGTTTCCCTCAAATGTCAGATCATCCCCAAACATTGTTCTGTAGGTACCAATCAACGAGGTATTGCAGTGTACATACATCGCAAGCTGGTCGGGATTCTTTGGTTTCCAGTCGATTCGTATCGTTGTTCCACTTTTTGTTTCCGAGGTTAAATAGGCTGGTTCGCCCCATTTTAACGTTTCCTCGAGTTCGCCAACACCGTCGGTAGCCTCCGCCACCTCATAAATCAAATTTCGAAGACTCTCCATCTTCGGCCTTATGTGATCCGGATAGGAATTGAACCTTTGTTTGACAACATTCTCCATACGCATCCTCTGTGTATTTAGTATAAACAACCCGGGACAAAATATATAAGCACCGGAGTGATGAATTAGTTAATTAATAGCAAAATGAAATAGTAACTAATTAAAATGATGCTGGCAAGTACTTGGCTGATCTGGCCACCTTGAAGCGCCTTCCTGGTATTTTCTTTAATAAAATAAGCTCGGATTAAGAACTGAGAAAACGAGTTAATATAGTGCATCCGTTCTCCTACTAAAACCATCTTCATTTAGATTCAGGGAATGGAAATCACTGGTAGGTAACAAAAGTAACCTTAAAGCATCTATTATCGTTGTTTTTCACACATTATATTCACCAACTATAACACTTAACCCAAGTGGGAATTCAACTTCATGTTCATTTATTTTTCGAAAATTCTTTATTCCTGATGACTTAAGACTCATAATTCTATCAGTTGCCAACGTTTTTATAAATCCCGTAAAAAGTGCTCAACAAAACTACAGTAAATGTCTACTTCAAAATTATCTGAAGACTGAAACCGTGACTAAATATAAATTTCCTAGCTGTGTCTTTCTGCAAAAAATGTTGATCATATGTTGGTCATCTTTCCAATTTTGATATTGACCCCCTTTCTAACTATCCTTTAGAGTGTTGATGAGAAATGAACATATCGTTAAAATGACAGGCCTGCTGGTAGTAGCAGCAACCCTTTTCTGCGTGCTATTTGGGCAGGGGACTCACCTTCATGATTTAGGTATTCATATCAGTAGTCATTTTGATGTTCATGTCCACCTGCATGCTCATGCAAGTCATGATGAGCCAATGCAGGCTGATCACAATGATAACAATACGCACCAGCATGAGGTGAGCACGGCTTCTGATATCATCGGGACGCTGACTTCTCCAAATCAGGTTAGACCGGATATACAGTCAAATGTGGTCTTTGCATTGGATTCTGAACCTGAAACTACTAATCCGAGGCTTCAGCAGTTTCCTACACTTTTTGATCTGCCGCCGTCAAGGCAGGTGCTGAATCAATATCATCTCTCTTCTTTTTCCCGTCGAGGCCCTCCTATAGCTTAATCTACCCATATAGGGAACTCATTTCCTAACTGTATCACTCAAATCATAATTCTACTATCATGTCCAGGTATATCCGGTGGAACCTATTGCTGGTATTATTTCCGGCTTTGGTCCATGCACAATCAACTTCTATTTCAATTGATGAAGCCGTTGAGCTTTTTAAACAGAACAGTCTTCAGCAGGAACTGGCCCGATACGACCGGTTGCGCAAGCAGGGAGAAGTAATACGGTACAAAGCGCATCCCAATCCCGAGGTCAGTGTCAATAGAGAGCAGCTAAATGCTGGAACGGTCGATTACGAGGAAACAACTTACATGGTTTCTCAGCCCATTGAGCTGTTAGGGCAACCTTTTTTGCGCAACAAAAGTGCTTCCAAATCACAAAAGGCGGCTGAACTACAATTTGAATACGATAGGTTACAACTGATCCGACAGGTAAAATCTCTGTACGCCAAGTACTGGCAACTCTCAGAAAAGCTGGATGTGTATAATGATGCGCTCCAGGTTATCCAGAAAGCCCGGGAATCTGCCAAGGCCCGCCAGGCCGAGGGCTCGTTTTCAGGGCTGCAGGTACAGCGATTTAACGTGGAGCTCAGCCGGTACCGAAAAAAGCGCGACCAGGTTCAGCTGAATCTCCAGCAAACAGGCAATCGGCTGGCCACCTATTTGTTTTCGGGACAGGAGCTGGATACTGAAATCCAACCTGCAGATCGCCTGACGGTCGAACCCATCAATATACAGGGGCAATCTCTCATTCAATATGCTCTTGCCAATCGGGCTGATCTGCTTGCCTTGGAGCAAATGGTCGATGCCTCCGAGCTGCAATACAAAGTTGAAAAACGAAATCGCCTGCCCGATCTGAATTTCAACGTTGGATACAAAGAGCAGTCAGATGGCGCCGAGGGATTTGTCATCGGGGGGGGCATCAAGCTTCCCATCTTTAACCAGAATCGAGGAAATGTGATGATTACCCAGGCTCAAACACGTTCGCGCCAAACGGAACTGATCTTAAAGCAGCAGACGGTACGCAACCAAGTAGAAACCGCCCACGAACGAGTTGAACTTATTTTCGGGCAGTGGAAATCGATGCAGGAGGATGCAATGGACGTATCGATGTTGGAAGCCGCCCGTGCGGCCTATCAGCAGGGACGGTATTCGCTGATAGAACTCCTCGATGCGACCCAAGCCTACGTCGATGGACAAACGATGACCTACGAGACCATAGCCGATTATAATCAGGCACTTTTTGAACTGGACGTACAATCCGCAGGACGAATTTCTAACTCTCAAAACAACTAATACCATGAAACGTTTACTTCTTATTTTTTCGATCGCAGCGGGATTAACTATCATCGGATGTGGTTCCGGAGAATCTGACCACAGCCATGGAGAAGAAACCCATACCCACGAAACCGAAGAGCATGCCCATGATGAGGGCACGGAAGCAGCTCACCAGCATGAAGGTGAGGAAGAGCATACTCATTCTGAGGCTACAGAAGATCATTCCCACTCCGGTGAGGAGGCGCATAGCCATGAAGAGGAGTCTGATCCGATGCTTGATCTTGATGAAACCTACGAGGAAGTCCGAAAAGGGGTTCGTCTGACCTTGTCTTATAGCGGCGGAACCGATTCTTTCACCGGAACAATAGAAAATACTACCCAAGATGCTCTGCCGCAGGTTTCTGTCGGGGTTGAATTGTCAAACGGAACAGAGCTTGGTCCTACGGATCCGGTCGATCTTGAATCCGGGGAAAGCCAATCGGTTGAACTGGGTGCCGCCGGAGAAACATTCGACAGCTGGACCGCCCATTCCGAGTTGGGAAGTGGTGGACACAGCCACGGCGAAGACGGTGATCATGAACACCATAATTAGAATAGTGTCTTGCTAACACTAAGTTCCCAGCTTGTATCGAATAGGTTGCGCGAGGAACCCACCCCGTCTTTCGCGTAACACCACGCGAAATCCACCCCTCCCCACCGGAGGGGATTTTGGGAATGTGTATTACCGAATTACGTGCTCGATATAGAAATGAGCTTATATAAGTCCCCTCCTTGGAGGGGTGCTGAGTGGAACGAGGCGGGGTGGGTTCCAAAGTTCGTGCCTCAATATGTGATCCCCAAAACTATAATTTATGATCGCACTAGGAACCAACTGACAACTTTATATTAACTCAAAATACTGAAGACCGATGAAACGCTTAATCATACTTTTATTCATTACTACCGGGCTTTTGGTTGCCGGGTGCAGCTCTGGTGAGGAGGGTCACAGCCATGGCGAAGGATCCGATCACAGCCATGAGCAGACGGCCACGGCCAGCCAAAGTGAACAGGAACATTCACACGGAGAAGGGGAAGAACAGCATGCGCATGACCAAGAAGCTACTTCCGGAAGCGAAGGTTCGCAGCGAGAAGGCAGCGGCGCCGTGACGCAGTGGACCGATGAGACCGAGCTCTTTATGGAGTACCCCGAGATTATCGTAGGCCGGGAAGCCACCTTTGCGGTTCATTTAACCCGTCTCTCCGATTTTGCACCAATGGCCAACTCCGAGGTGTACTTTACCTTCCGTTCGGATAATGGCGCCGAGGTATCTGTGGAAGAAACCGAGGTGCAGGTCCCCGGTATTTACGGGC
>JBEPXS010000328.1:0-4304 GCA_041641755.1 Balneolaceae bacterium | reverse complement strand
CTCTTTTACGATCGCATGTTTGATCGTAGTTGGTATAGCTCTGTCTTCCTGCGGAGAACTCTCAGAAAGCCAAACTCAACGTGTTCAGGAAGCTCTAAACGACACCCTTCTGTCCAGTACCGAATCTTGGGGAGTAGATATGGAACTGATGGAAAAGGGAGAAAAGAAAGTACGCTTACAGGGCTCTTATGCAGCGACATACTCCCTGGAAGGGATGAATGAAACACGCATAGCTGGCCCCATTAATGTACAAGTTTTTGATTCCACCGGAAGTGTAGAGACGTGGGTTAAAGCCCACCGTGCGGAGTACCAGCCAGATGAGTCTATTTTTAAATTATATGGTAATGTGCGGGTGCGAACTAATACAAACCGAAGATTACAGTCTGAATATTTGAAATGGGATTCCGGTTCTAATAGGGTTTCGACTCCAAAATTCGTGATTATTACCACTCCAAGTGACAGCATTGCCGGTAACGGATTTGAAGGGACCACAGATCTATCCGAATATACCATACGAGAAGTAACCGGACAGTTTACTGTTGATTAAAATGAAAAAAATACCAGGCGATCTTGCCAACCTTTTAAGCCCCAAAAAACTCTTGATACGGACAAGTAAAATCCTGATCGGTTTTTCCTTGATACTTCACTGTCTGCCAGACTCTGCAAACGCACAGAATCGTGTCACTATCAACCGTGCCAAGGAAGTTATTGGTGTTACAGTTGAAGGAGAACGAGTACGGAAATTACTTGGTGACGTAAGCCTGAAAACCGAAAATATGGTAATGTACTGCGACAGTGCCTACCAGTACCTGGAAAAAAACGAAGTCCGTGCCTTTGGGAATATTGAGATCGAAACTCCCGATGAACTCATCTTTGCAGACACACTGGTTTACTTCACTGATGTCGACTTCAGCCAGCTCCGTGGCAGAGTAGTGATAGAGGCCGATAGCGCAACGCTCTTCAGCGAAGCTGTGGATTACCGTTTCTCCACAAAAGTGGGACATTTCCTCGAAAAAGTGCGTCTTGAGGATCCCGATGGTATACTGACTGCTCAAAGTGGTTTTTATTACCGTGAAGCCGACAGTGCCGTTTTCCGGGGTGATGTTCAGCTGTCCGATAGCCTGCAGTATGTAGAGGGTGACAGCCTGTTCATCAACCGTAAAAAAAACACCTATCGCCTGTATGGCGATCTTTTTGTAGACGACCGTGAAAACAATGTGATGCTAAAAGGAGACTCCCTTAAATCCGACTCGGTGGGTCACCGCCTTCTCGAGGGTAATGCCTGGCTTAAGAAATACAAGGAAAAAACAGATACAACTGCTATTGACTCTACCATGGCAGACACCTCCAGGGTACCACCAATTTCGGCAGACACCACTGCCCACGATTCCGCCGAGGCTTCGTACCAGCGCCAGCGTCAGATGGCAATGGATACATCGGTTGGTAAACCGGACTCAGTTGCAACCTCACAACCACCGGATTCCTCCTCTTCTGATACCACCCACATCAGGGCCCAAAAAATTCATTCAATTGAAAAGACCACTCCTGCTGATACTCAGGCGGTTATAAATGCCTATCACAATGTAAGAATATGGTCACCCAAATTTGCTGCCATTGCTGATACCGCCCACTATGACGACCAGACTGAAACTTTTGTATTAAGATCCAATCCTATAGCCTGGCATAAGCAGATCCAATTAACAGGCCCCTATATAAAAGTCCAGTTAAAGAACGATGAGATTAACAGGTTGATCTCTCACGTTCGTCCGTTTGTGGTACAACAAGACACCTCAATAGATCGACTAAACCAGGTAACGGGAGATACCCTGCGTGTCAATTTCACAAATGGAGAAATTTCAAGAATTCATGTCTATCCGAATAGCCACCTGTTACGGTTTACTAAAAATGAAAACGGAGAAGCCGACGGACTGGTAGATATGACTGCGCCATCCACTACATTACTGTTTGAAGGGGGAGAGCTCGATACCATGAAAGCACTGGGACCGGTAGATGGATTTTATCTTCCCAAAGGAGAAAAAACTGCCGAGCGACGATTGGACGGATTTGTATGGTCTCCAGAAAAACGTCCCAAAAAGCCAACCCAGCCGATGGAGCCACGTCTTCCCCCTATTCCCGAAGAACCCCCATTTCAACTGCCGAAACGATACCTGAATGCTCAAAAGGAATAACTCCCGGAATATGGGATCCTTTTGCAATTAAACTTCTTCGAGTTCCCTGTTTTCCTGTATCACCTGCTCCTGCTTTTCATGTGGTACTTTGGAATAGTGTGAGAAATCACGAGTGTAACTTGCACTGCCCTGGGTCATCGACTTTAGTCGCGTTGCGTAGTGGTCCAGTTCTTCGAGCGGGACCTGAGCCTTTATTTTTTGGATAGATCCCTCAGCATCTATCCCCTGGATCTGCCCGCGCCGGGTACTGATGTCACTCATCACGTCTCCCATATGCTGTGCCGGAACTGTTATTTCCACATTATATATTGGTTCCATCAGTTGCGGACTTGCCTTCATAAATCCGTCTCTGAAGGCCATCAATGCTGCTGTCTTAAAAGCCGCCTCGTTAGAATCTACTGAGTGCATAGAACCGTCATATACCGATATTCGAATATCACGAACCCGGCATTTACTCATTGGGCCGTTCTCCATCTTTTCCATGATTCCTTTCAGAATGGCTGGCATAAACCGGTTGTCAATCACACCACCGACTATACAATTTCGAAAAATAAGTTTGCCGCCCCAATCCAATTCAATCTCTTCGACATCACGTACTTTCAAATCGTCGTGCTCAGGCATATTTTTGCGAAGTGGCTCCATTAGCATATATACCTCGGCATATTGTCCGGCCCCACCCGACTGTTTTTTGTGTTTATAATGGGTTCGTATGCTATTGGTGATCGTCTCCCGGTACGGTATACGCGGTTGAACAAATTCAAAATCCAGGTTAAATCGGTTTTCCAATTCGTACTTTATTACGTTCAGATGCTCTTCTCCCTGCCCGTGTAGTATAACCTGGTTGAGCTCCTGGCTGTGTTCCACTTCCAGAGAAGGATCCTCGTGCTGCAACTGGTGGAGGGCGGTACCAAGCTTATCCTCTTCGCCCTGTTTGTTAAGCTTTATAGCTGTACGTATTGTGGTTGATGGAAACTTAATAGGTTCAATGGTAACATCATTCCCTTTTTTGTGCAGTGTCTCATTGACACCGATATCCTTCAGCCGTACGGCCGCTGCGATGTCTCCCGTCTTCACTTCCTGGATATCTTCCCTTTTTTCACCGTTTGTTAAGTACAGGTTTGACAACCGTTCTGTATTACCGGATTTACTGCTAACCAGATCGAGTCCCGATTTCACAGAACCGCTGTATACTTTAAAATAGATAAGATCCCCCACGTGCGAAGCTGCGCTGTCCTTAAAGGTAAACATAACCGGGGAACCATCCGGATCAAGCTCAAACTCTTCGCCGTCGGTGGTCATAGGTGGATTAGCTTCCAGGGGATTGGGGGCAACATTTCCCAGAAAACCCATCACTCTACCAGTACCCATATTCCGCTTTGCACAGCAGCAAAAAAGTGGATACAAATCCTGGTTTAACAGCGATTTCTGCAGCCCCTCGCGCATCTGGCTTTCGGTAAGCTCTCCCTGTTCAAGATAAAGATCCAGCAGCGTTTCGTCATTTTCAGCAACCGCTTCCACCAGTTCATTGTGCAGCAGTTCCGCCTGTGACTTTTGAGAATCCGGAATGGGGAGTTTGTCCGGTTTTCCTCCCTTTTCGGGAAATTCATACATCGTCATTTTCAATACGTCAATGATGGCGTGAAATTCCTCCCCCTCGCTGTAGGGATACTGTACCACAACCACTCCGCGCCCAAATCGCTCTTTGGCCATATCTACTGTCCGCTGGAAATCGGACTGACCCGAATCAGGCTTATTCACGATAAATAGCGAAGGAATATTGTATTGTTGCGTATACCGCCAGAGTGATTCTGTACCTACTTCCACACCGTATTCAGAATTCAATGTAAAGATAGCCGTATCCGCAACGCGCAAGGCTCCTACAACCTCTCCGATATAATCGGAGGTACCGGGTGTATCGATAAGATTAATTTTACTACCCCGCCAATCCAGATTCAGGAATGATGAAAAAACAGATTTCCCCTTGGCATGTTCAATTTCATGATAGTCGGATACCGTATTTTTTTCTTCTATGGCTCCGCGTCTGTTTGTAGTACCGGACTCAAAAAGCATGGTTTCGGCAAGCGTAGTTTTACCTGAGCCCGAATGTCCGAGGAG
>JBEPXS010000327.1:0-4354 GCA_041641755.1 Balneolaceae bacterium | reverse complement strand
GTTACCCGGTTTTAGCTTTACGGGCCAGCCAGAAACCAAAGCCAATAATGGCAACCGGCACAACAAACATCATAATATAAAATGTTGTCATCGTAACACTTTGGGTTTCATTGCGTACTGGTGCTTGTATAGATGGTAATTTTTGAGTGCTTACAAAGACGATTACTCCACTCTTTACCATTCTATGTGATTACATAATATCCCAAAACAAGAAGAGGTCCTGGTGACTCCGGGACCTTTTTTATTATGGGAAAATGCCCATCTGTTCGTACATAATGCCCACTTTTTCGATAGCATTCAAAAATGCCGCCGTTCTCAGATCGATGTTGTGTTTCTTTCGCAACTCATTGATTTCGTTGTAGGCATTGATCATCGTTTCCTCCAGGCCGGAATCCACCAGCTCATACTCCCCGGCACCCGATGCGAGTGATGCCATTTCATTTTCAGAAAAGGTCCGGTCAGAAATATTTTCAACCACCTTCAATATCTTACGATAGCTGGTTTCTTCTGCACGTTTTTCCAGACGGCCAAATCGTACGTGGGAGAGGTTTTTAAGCCATTCAAAATAGGAAACTGTCACTCCGCCGGCATTCAGGTAGTTGTCGGGGATGATAAGGGCGTTTCGTTCTTTAAGTGTCTCGTGAGCTTCGGAAGAAGTGGGACCGTTGGCCGCTTCAGCAATAATCTTTGCCTTTATGTTTTTAGCATTGTCCAGATTAATTTGATTTTCGAGAGCCGCTGGTATAAGGATATCACAATCAGCTTCTAAAACAGCCGAATTATTCTCCAATTCTTTGGTATTCCCAAACCCAATTATTGAACCGTTTTCCTTTCGATAATCAACAAGTTTTTCAAGATCGATTCCATCGGGATCATAAATGGATCCTTCAATTTCGGCTACACCTACCAATTTGGCACCGGCCTCACTCATATATTTTGCAGAGTGATAGCCTACATTTCCAAGTCCCTGCACTACAAATGTCTTTCCTTCAATGCCCGGATCCAGACCGATCTCTTCCATGTCTTTCTCATTTTCACAGGCTTCCCGAATGCCAAAAAACACACCCCGGCCGGTTGCTTCCGTTCGTCCGCGAATTCCGCCCTGAGGTATCGGTTTTCCGGTAACACACCCTTCGCTGTTAATATCGCTGGAAAGCTGTCGGTAGGTATCCAGAATCCATCCCATTTCCCGGGCCCCGGTGCCGTAATCCGGTGCAGGTACGTCCGAGCCGGGACCGATGAAATCCTTTTTAATCAGCTCAAAGGTATAGCGGCGGGTGATGCGCTCAATCTCGGCGTCGGAATACTCATTTTTGTTGATCTTTATCCCCCCTTTGGCTCCACCAAAAGGAACATTTACTACAGCACATTTGTAGCTCATAAGTGCTGCAAGAGCCATCGTTTCATCTTCGTTTACTGTATTGCTGAAACGAATTCCTCCTTTAGTAGGCAGCTTGTGATGGCTGTGCTCAACCCGCCAGCCATGAATCACCTCAATATTACCGTTGTCTCTCCTAAGGGGAAATGTAACGTGTAAAACCGTATTACATATTTTTATCTGGCTAAGCAGCCCTTTATCAAAGCGTGATAACTTCGCGGCCTTATCAAACGCTTTATTTACCTGGGCAAAAAATTTGTAATCAGACATATTTAATAATGTTTTTGGAGGGATTAATATTCAAAACCTGTGCTTTATGTAATAACGATTTCCACAACAGTATCCATAAACAGAAACATACTGGGGGTCATTCATTTACTGAACTCAGATGAATGAATTTTTTTCCATTTTTTGGGTTTCCCCGTGGTATTAATAAGCAACACGTTATGAACGGGAAAACGAATGTGGAACTCACGTCCCATAACGTTGAGAATTCGTTCTTTTTCGTTCCGTGAAAGATCCCCGTACAGCAGGCTCAAGTGGGGAACATATTCATCATCAGGTTCTATATCGAACAGTTTTTCAGCCTTCAGCCGGGCACCGATCAACTCTTCGTTTTTAGCAGCATAAACAAAAAGAGATTGGTAAAACGAGTCTGAATATCCTGCCCGGGTCAAAACAATCTCAAATGGATTGAGAGAGGCAGCCAGAGTATCAGTTAGTTGTATGAGCTCTGTCTCGCCATATTCCAGGCTGCCAAGAAGCGTAATGTGGGGTTCAAAAACTGGAGTGTTGTGTTTGGTGCTCAACTTTTTAATTCGTTCTTGCAGGCTATAAGCTATATCACCAAAAGGACGAAGCCATAGAGAATAGGTCTGCTTCTGACTCATGCTATTACTCAAATATTTAGTTTTTCGGTAGATTCAAAGCTCGTTGTCTGAAGGTGCAAGCTACGTTAGTTTCACCAATCATTCAATGGCAGGGCAACATGCAAGTGGTCGGCGGTACCAACATGACGTAACGTATGGAACCCCAGCAAGTTAAAGATGTGGGCTGTCAGCCAGTTCTTCCATTCTGCACGACCAATTGTTCGCAGATCAACAGCATGTACATATCCTGTAAACTGCTTGTAATGTAACGATTGTTGTTTTACGGACAGTTCCATCTGGCGATAGTCCTTCGGTGAACGGTGCATGTCCGTAATGAGCAGATCCGAATCGGCCAATGTAGCCGTAGAAATGGTAACTCTCAGAATGGGATGCAGTGATCGATAATGGGAACGTTCCTGCTCATTTTTTACATGAGCACTTGAAAGATATAACAGGCCGTATCCACAATAAGCAATTACTAAAACTGTGGATGCCCGTATCAGAAAACGACTCGCTTTAATTTTTCCACTTACCCGAAATGTAAGATAGAGCCCGTAAAGAATAAGCAAAAAGACAGTTACTGCTATTCCCACAGCCAGTGCCCACCAGCCGCCTATTCCATAATTCAGATATGTGTATAATGAAATCCTGATCAAGAGAAAAAAAGGCAACAGCAAAAAGAATCCGACCAGGAATATCCTGGATAAACACCGGATTAAAGAAAAAGAGTTCCTCTCTGATCCCGTGTTTTTTTGCACTGTTTCACGGGTGGTAAATGACTTCAGTTGAGCCTCTAATTGAGCATCCAGCTCACGTAATTTTTCAAATGAGATTATATCTTTTTCCCCTGCCGACAAAGTACTATCAAAATTTATTTGAATTTAGTTATAGTTGTTTCTTGCACGTTAGAATGGCCGCTAAGTTACGGTAGTGCAATTTCTCAAGGGGAAAAGAAAGTAAAATAATGTTAGATCTGCAGGGTATAAATAAAAAAGGCCTCATCAGTAAGACGAGGCCTTTTTTCGTTATCATCCCATCACAATCCCTACACATAATTTAAAAATTTTAAGCAAAAGTCCTAATATTTTTTCACGCCATGCAAAAAAAGGTAAAACTCTGGAAGGGGTCGGGAGATCCCTATGCTCACAGGCTTTTATTAGCTCATAAGGGGATTCTATTCTGATTAATCTTCACTTGTTTAAATAATAGAGTTTTTAGTCTGTTACTTCTTTTCACTTATTTTCATACCGGTATCGTGCGCGGATCCCACACTAAATACATTTGCCAAAAACAGGACCGACATGCATCCCAAAAAGCCAAACAGAAGGCTGCCAGGTAACGATAGTTGAAGAGCCAGTATGCCGACAATTGTGCTTCCCAGTGCACCACCAATCAAGTTCGGAATAAGACCGAATCCCTTTTCTCCGATAACAAGATGTGTGAACCAACCTACCACCGTACCCAGTGCAAGCAGCCAAAAAATTATTTCTCCACTAACCTGTTCCATAATGTTTACTATTCTCCGTAAGTTTTCGTTGTTGATTTGTTTCCGTAAATATAGGGAAGATGTATAATTTTCGAAGCACTCTGATAAAAAATTCCCGGGTAACCGGAAAGTACCAGCCCTGATGCAACAACTTTCTGACGCAAGAAAGATTATTCACATAGATATGGATGCATTCTATGCATCGGTGGAGCAGCGCGACTTCCCGGAGTATCGCGGCAAGCCGGTGATAGTCGGGGGATCGCCGGAAGGACGGGGAGTGGTAGCGGCGGCCAGTTACGAAGTGCGAAAATACGGCGTTCACTCGGCCATGCCTGCAGCAAAGGCGCACCGGCTTTGTCCCCATGCTATTTTTGTTAAACCCCGGTTCGAGGTATATCGGGAGGTGTCTCGTCAGATACGGGAAGTTTTCTACTCCTACACCGACCTCGTTGAACCTCTCTCGCTGGATGAGGCCTTCCTTGATGTCACTAATAACTATCCGGGTATCCCCTCCGGAACCCTGATTGCCAGAAAGATACGCCGGGAGATTAAAAAGGAAACCCGCCTGAATGCTTCTGCAGGTGTTTCCTACAACAAATTTTTGGCAAAGATAGCCTCCGA
>JBEPXS010000326.1:0-4369 GCA_041641755.1 Balneolaceae bacterium | reverse complement strand
GAGTGTAACTTCACCAAAAGAAGAGCATCTTGCTGAACCAAAAGGCCGCAAATGCGTACACGAACCTGGTTCCTGTACAGATTTTTGGGCATATCAGCCGATCACAACCTCTTTTCCATTAACGGGAATGCTGAGATCATTTTTTTTAGCATGCTCCAGACTGGCCTTTACAAAATCTACAAACAAAGGCTGCGGGTTATTAACAGTGCTGGTCAGCTCGGGATGGAACTGAACCCCCACAAACCAGGGATGGTCTTCAAGTTCAACAATTTCAACAAGGTCGCGGTGTGGATTGAGACCCACCAGCTTCATCCCGTTCTCAATTAGTTTGTATCGCAAATTATTGTTCACCTCATACCGATGCCGGTGGCGCTCCTGAATAAAATCGGTACCGTAAGCCTGAAAAGTCTTTGTATTCTCCTTGATTTTACAATCGTACAATCCCAGGCGCATGGTTCCACCTTTTTCTTCGATCTCTTTTTGTTCAGGCATCAGATCTATGATAGGGTATTCGCACTCCTCATCAAATTCAGTGCTGTTGGCGTCTTCCCATTCACACATATTACGAGCAAACTCAATAACAGCGCATTGCATTCCGAGACAAATACCAAAGAAAGGAATATCATTTTCACGGGAATATTTTATCGCCGCCAGCTTACCCTCAATGCCGCGGCCGCCGAACCCGGGAGCAACGAGTACACCCGAAACGCCTTTTAGCTTTTTCGATACATTTTTTCTTGTCAGATTATCTGACTGCAGCCACACGATATTCACTTTACAATCGTTAACCGCTCCGCTATGGATAAATGCTTCCACAATCGATTTGTAGGCATCGTGATGCTCAACATATTTGCCCACAAGGGCAATCTTAATTTCTGTGGATGGATTTCGTACCGCTTCAACAAAGCCAATCCATCGGTCCAGTTCTGGTTCGCTGGTGTCAAGGTCTAATTTTTGGATGACTCGGGAATCAAGATTTTCCTGCTGCATCAGCAACGGCACCTCGTAAATACTGGGAGCGTCAATCGATTCGATCACATCCTCAATCTCAACATTACAAAACTGTGCAATCTTGCGCCGGATACTCTGGTCAAGTGAGTGTTCGGTACGGGCTACAATAATATCGGGTTGCAACCCACTTTCTGATAATGTCTTAACGGAGTGCTGAGTTGGTTTCGTCTTCAATTCACGTGCGGCAGACAGATACGGAACCAGAGTCAAATGAATGGAGAGGGTGTTCTTGCGACCCACATCATATCGCAGCTGGCGCACCGCCTCAATGTAGGGTAAGCTTTCAATATCACCCACGGTTCCCCCAATCTCGGCGATAACCACATCGAAGTCGCCCGACTCTCCCAACTGCAGCACATGTGATTTAATTTCGTCAGTAATATGGGGAATCACCTGCACAGTTTTACCCAGATAGGCGCCCTGCCGCTCCTTGGAAATCACATCATGATAGATCCGGCCGGTGGTAACATTATTTTCCTGGGAAGTTTTAATATCCAAAAACCGTTCATAATGCCCAAGATCAAGGTCCGTTTCTGCACCGTCATCAGTTACATATACCTCTCCGTGTTCGTACGGATTCATTGTTCCGGGATCCACATTAATGTAGGGATCCAGTTTTTGTATGGTTACTTTAAGACCGCGTGCTACCAAAAGACGGCCGAGAGATGCGCAAATGATGCCTTTGCCAAGTGATGAAGTAACACCACCAGTGATAAAGATATATTTTGTTGACATTGTGTGCTGACTGTTGGGTTGAGGGTTAGGGAAAAATAGAACCTTTCAAGTCTCCATTCAAACCGGAATGAATATTTTTTTAAAATTATTTTACTCCGGCCTACTGAGGAATCTGAACAGGAGTAACTATTTAACTTTTGCGGCCACTTTTTTCAACAGGTCCGGCTTGTCAGAAAAAATGCCTTTCACTCCAAGTTTAATCAATTTTTCCATACGTCGTTTCTGGTTCACGGTATAGATGAAAACAGGAATATCATGCAACCGAATATCGCGCAGGCGTTTGCGATTCAGTTCACTGTAATGGCAATTGAAGGCATCAGCATGATAACTTGACAATAGCTGGGAGGGGAGTTGCCGATTAGACTGTCGGGACTCATACAGCAACGCAGCCGGAATCGTGGGATCCAGCTTTTTCAGATGCGTAATTGTCCGGTAGTCAAAACTGGAAAACAGTACATGCTGCTCCATCCCATATTTTTTGACAAGCTCCAGTGCTTTCTGTTCAATTCCACCTTTCGCCTGATCAGTAACAGCCTCCGTTTTGATCTCGATATTCAGTGCGATCTCCCCCTCAGCAAACTTCAATACCTCTTCAAGGGTTGGTATTTCCTGACCGGCATATTCATCACTAAACCATGAGCCGGCATCAAGTTGTTTCAATTCTCGCAGGGTATACTCATTTATTGATCCGTTCCCGTTGGTGTGCTCATCAAGTTGAGTATCATGGAACACAACCGGAACACCATCGTTACTCAGCATCAGATCCAGCTCAATCATCTCTGCTCCCATATCCACGGCTCCCGTAAATGCAGCCATGGTATTTTCGGGATAGTAGGCACTGGCACCACGATGAGCAATAACTACAAAATCGTCTCCATCATCATTAATCAGAGTGGGTAACATAAATTCAGTTGAGTTGGACTGTTGGGCTTGTAAGGTACTAACACCTGTTATCAAAAAAAGAAACGACCAAAGCTTAATCATACCTGTTTGCGGTTTAAATAATCGATTAATTTTCTGATTTGCCTCTTTTGGTAAAAGATGAGTACCACATTAATCCCGAAAACGGCAGCTATTACTATAAAAAAAGTCTGGCTCAACTGGGTAATGTCATAGTAAAAAGAATATCCGAACAAAATAATAGCAGCAAAATTGATAACTAGATGGAACCACTTATTGCGGTTTCTTTTTTCCAACAGCTCAACCTGCTCTTTAACAGGTAGGTCTAACTGGCCTTTCTTGAGATGAATTTTAAGATAAGATTCGAATTTCTCTTTCTGTTCTTCAGAGATATCCTTCTCCATAATCAGTTCTGGTCGTTCATAATTCGGCGGGTGGCATCGCGAATTAGCTGTTCGGCATTCCGTTCTTTTTGTATAACATTATATAATAAAAAAACACCAACAACACTGGCCAGGCTACCAATTAAACACATAAAATTAGAAAACCAGAGTGGTTCCAGGAAACCAGCTATTGAGGCAAAAACAACCCCAACACCCAATACGATTTCCAAAACCGTAGCGATAAAAATTAATGTAACAGGTGTATGAGCACGATCAAAGAAGTTAGTCAACTTTGCAGATTGGTTCGGCTGTATTATGCCGGAAGAATCAGACGAAGAGAATTGTCCCTTATTTTGGTGTTCAAAATCCATATGCTAAATCCTTATTTTTAGAGGTGGGTTCTTGTTTTGGCAATTGTTCTCAGCAATTACCTTTATTCCCACTTATAAGTTAATCGAATTAGATTATTTTTCAATCAGTTTATTAAAAAAAATTTATGTCTAAACCTGATCAAAACATTTACATATACGGGAGGAACCCTGTTGCAGAAGCACTTGAGAATGAACCAGAACGAATAGAAAAAGTTTTCGTTCGAAGGACAGTGCAAAATAAGAACCTGCAACATATCCTTGACCTTTCTTCTAATAACCGGATCCCGGTATCTCACGTTCCGGGATCTAAGCTGCATGACCTGGTGGGACCTGTTAATGATCAAGGTATCGTAGCACTGATGAGCGCCATCACATATCAAGAGTTTGGTCCATGGCTTGATGCTCTGGACCTTTCCACCTATCCGGGTATTCTTTTGTTGGATGAGCTGGAAGATCCGCACAATGTAGGAGCCATTTTACGCACGGCCGCTGCTGCCGGTATCGATGCGGTACTAGTGCCTAAACACCGACAAGCTCCAATCAGTGCCACTGTTTTTAAAACGTCCGCAGGTACCGCCGGACGTATCCCTATTGTACGAGTTGGCAACCTGAATCAATCTATACTGAAACTGAAGGATGCCGGGTTCTGGATTGGTGGACTAGATCAGGAAGGTAAGCACGTGCTGTGGGACCTGGAAGTAGATCGTCCGCTGGCTTTTGTTATCGGTAGTGAGGGCAGTGGTATTCGACAAAAAACCCTCGAGCATTGTGACTATACCTTTGCAATTCCCATGGAAAACAGAGTCGAGTCCCTGAATTCTTCTGTAAGTGCAGCGTTGATGAGCTATGAGTGGAGACGAAAGAAGGCAGAATAGACGACGTGACTAATAGATAAGGTACTGCTGTCGTTTTTGGCGAAATTGATCGACCTTCTTATCCCAATCAGTATTGAACTCAGTTACCTCTTTT
>JBEPXS010000325.1:0-4391 GCA_041641755.1 Balneolaceae bacterium | reverse complement strand
AAGGCTCTATTATCAGGATAAATGATTGCTATGACCTTATACTCATTTGTCTCATTATATATTGAGCTGGTAAAGATCTCTTTGTGAATAAGTTAGGATAAAGGAATTCACTCTAACCCTTGTAAGTTCTCCAAATAATGTGTAGGAGGCTAGTAGGCATTTTTTCCAGTGCTTTCGTCACTTTTACGAGCTGTCATTTCCCGAAAGCTTTCGGGAGAAGCAAACTTCCTTTAGAGGCTTTGATCAGGAGATTGCTTCATTTCATTCGCAATGACAGTTGGTTTGCAAAGTCCTCTTTTCATCCGTTCGATATTATTTTTGAAGCCAAGGCATCCTCTTAAACCCTATTTAATGAAGTCATCCCAACCGGAATGGAGAAATCTTTGTTGAGAAGGGGTGCCCCCGGGATACAAAGATCTCTCATTCCGCAGGCTCCATTCGATATGACTTGAGAGGAATAGAATTTATCAGATGAAATCGGCTGTTTGAAGCAGGACTCCAATATCTCGGGCAAGGTTTCGCTGGTGCAGGAACAAATAAAAAGACAAGCATAATGATAGCCGGCCTGTATTTCGAATTAGACCAGAAAAATAAAAGCAGCTATTGATAAAGCTATTCCCAGCCATTGCAGTTTTGTTACGGTGTCATTCCAGATCAATAATCCCAGGAATGTGCCCCCCAAAACATTAAGGATATTTACCAACGGGTATGCTACAGCTCCATCCATTTCTTTCAATGCATAGATCAGGAATATAGACGAATACAGATTTGGAATGCCGATCAAAGAACCAGTAATAAGTTCACTTCGATTTATGATAGGGCCATCCCGTATTAAACTCAGCACCAAACCGATCAGAAAGGCACAGAAAAACACCAACCCCATAAAGCTGAGCTCATTGAACTGTTGGCTGAAATCCTCTTCATAAATTTTTAGTGAGGTGTCTGCAAGACCAGTTAATAAAAAAATGACTATTAAAAGCCATGCAGCATTGACTTTTTTGAACCTAATTGTTCGCTTTTTAGGGATCAGCAAGCCGATCGAAAGAAATACGAAAAAGAGTCCGATTAGTTTAAAGACAGTAAGCGATTCTTGATATAACCATATTGAAACCATTACCGGCACCAAAAGGGAAAGCCTCATTGCCGCAACAGAGATACCCATCCCATTAAGGTGTATCGACTTACTGTAGAACAAAAAATTCATAATAAAGACCGTACCGGTAACCGCTGCAAAAATTAGTCCGGTATCTATAAGTTGGCCAGTATCAAAATCTATGTTTGGCCATCCTCCTATGGCAAAGGCAAATAATGCAGCGACAAGATAGTTGACAGTAAATGTATGCAACATTCGCTGCTGCCGGCTCTCCCCCGTTTTTATAAGATGAACAAGCAGCAATGAACATCCTGCACTAGCCAATAGGTAGATGTAACTCATTACCGGGCCAGGTCTATTGATTGGTTTCCAAACATGAACGGGTCTTCCGCTTCATCATGCAGCTTCCGGGAAGTATAGGAAACATTCCGCTGCAAATAACGGAATATCTCTGAAATGATGGTTCTGCGTTGCTGAAGAGCCTTCGCGAAATAGTATGGAAAAATATGATGTTTCTTGTCCTGTTGGCCATTTCCAAAGAAAAGATGTGTTGTCTGGTCAAACTCTGAAGAAAAAAGGATTGCCAGTCGCTCGTTTTGTGATGTCAAAGTTATAGCCCTGTTGCGAAGAGGTTGCCTGAAGGATTGCAACGGGATATCATTATTTCTATTAGTATTATCAAGCGATTGTCGAAAGTCGATATTATTTATAATTACTGTTGACCGGGAAGGAATATTGGCGATTTTTTTAAACAGTTCAAGCAGATTGATCGCTCTATTTGTACTGTCTGTTGCATTCAACATTAAAGCCGGATGGTAATCCCCCTCCTTTTGTTGAAAAATGCCATACCCACTCAGATAAATAAATATATCTGAGCTGTCGGTTGCAGTTCGATTTATAACCGTTATAACTGAGTCTACCGGACTTCTGGTTTTGGAGTCCTCTAATTTGAACACCTGCCGTTCAGGATATCCCAACGCATCTTTCAGATATGTTTCCATCAGTTTTAGATCCCGGCTTGTATACTTACGGGGTGTAAATTCTCTCTGGTAATTTTCATTGCCTATAACAAGCCCGATACCATTACTATTTCTCTCGTTTAAAAGAGGGATATTGTTCTCAACATCAATTTCCCCAAAAGGGACGACCGGCACTGTAACTACCTGGCTCTGGTCGGCAAAATCGGAGGTGCGCCAAACAAGTGATACATCATCTTTTGGCAGGTAATTTTCTGAGATACCATATAGTACTTTATACCATTCCTGATCTACCTCTTCCACTATTTGTAGTTGGCTTCCTTCAACCAGTTCAGCCAATATATTGTCATTCGATTCACCGGGCGTATTTCGTAATTCCGTTACCGGTGTTTCAACTCTTGCAAAAGGCCGTAAAAACGAACTTAAGGGATATGAATAGGAATATGTACTGTCATTGTATCCTACATCAACTTTAACGGTATCCGGGTTTGAGGCTGTAATTTCCATGTCACTCAGGGATGAACCCAGAGGTACATCTATCCTTCCCCGATTGATGACATATCGCTGATTAGATGCAACCGGCTCATTATCGTAAAAAATGTTAACTATGGCAGAGTCCTGGTTTGTTTCCGCTATCTGTGCAGTATCAACTTTAACTTGGGTACCGGTTGTTCTTAGGTGGCGTTCCTCACCGGTGGGTCGTGGTTCACCAACAGGCTTAAAATTAAATGCAGTGCCCAGTGTCAGGAGTCCACCTACTATATTTAGAGTAACTGTTTCCAACTGCCCGTCAATCTGACTTATATTGCCAGAGTTTGCCAAATAAAAGGCTGAAGCAGCTCCCAATACTCCCAAAGAAAAAAAGAAAGGTCGAACTTTATAGTCCTGTACATAGCGGGCCATAAGCACCTTTTCGGCATACTCATACCGCTGCCTCGACATTATATTAAGATGCAAAACGGGATCTTCCGGTGAAGGTTGGCTAGATACAGCTGGAAATTCTCGCGATGAAATTAATTCAGCATCGTTTGGATCAACACTTTGAGTCTCTTTGACCATCCAGCGGGGATTTGTACAAGCACCTGCCAGCAGAAGAAAAAGTAAAAGGCAATATTGAAATGGTCGCATTAAGTCACTCAATTAAAATTCAAAAATTGCTCCAACTCCGACGATTCCCCGGTAAGAAAATCGGTTCCCATCCATTGGATTTGACAGCCACAGGGGAATATCATAACGCAGCATCAAACCACGGGGATTGCCTAAAAAATCCGGAATATTAAGGGAGAACATAAAACCAATTCCTGCGTCAGAAAGAACTTTCTCCTCTTCGTGCTGTGTAAGTCCCAACGATGTACCTGCATCTCCAAAAATGTACGATCGAAGTTTCATTAATTTACCAATTGTCGGGATTCCTTGTATAGCCCGGTCTAACGGGTTGGGATAATCCAATTCAATGTTAACAGACCCTATTGACGTCAATAGTGGAGCTTGTCCATTTTCGAGAGCAGTAATATCGCGGCGACTATATCCACGGAGATTAGCTCCACCGGCAATCTGAAATGCTCCAGTCTCCATCCAGGGAGCCGGAATCGTTCCTTTTGCCCGTACGAGACTTTTACTTAGCCATCGGTTTGCCTCTAAAAAGCTACGGCCGAACCGGTACTCCGGGACAGTCTGCTCGGAAGAAACACCCGCGAAGAGACGTCCCCTGACTTGAAAACCATTCCCCAGATCGATTTGTTGCCTTAACTCTGTTCTGGATTGAATAAATGGGGAAGCCTTTCCCAGGATATTAGTAGCTAATTCTGTTCTAACCTGATAGCGACCTAAAGAATTATGGTTATTAATTTCGAGACTCGTGTTGCCTATCCACAACCATTCCTGTTGCCACATTGCAGGGTAATGAGCATAAGCAAAATCGAATCGTTGCTGTGCTGAGAAGCCGGCAGTGATTTTAATGTATTCCAGCTCATCAAATCCGGATTGCCACCGCTTGTTAAATCTAACACCATGGCGACTGACCCCTGTTCTGATAGAGCTGACAAGTTGAAGATTACCCTCGCTATTGAATCCCGAAATAGACGGTATCGGCTCGGTAAATTCAAGATAGTAAGAAACCGGGGTATCAGGCCACCAGGTTCCCACCCAAAATCCGGCATTAAGACGGTGTGGTCCATCCTCAAAAGTTCCCGGAACCTGACCTATCACGCGAGAACCAACCCTGATCCCGTCCACATCATTATACCAGACATCCGGGTATGGTAACAGTTCATAGCCCCTGGTATCCTGGGCATACCCAGTGAAGGAAATAAACAAACACA
>JBEPXS010000324.1:0-4411 GCA_041641755.1 Balneolaceae bacterium | reverse complement strand
GATTTCCGATCAAAAGGCCGGCTGGAATACGTAGGGAAGCATTACCTGGAGTTTGCTGAAACCGGGGAGCCCTTCCTGAAAATTGGTGCTGATGCTCCTGAAAATTTCCTGGCGTATGAAGATTTTGATGGCACCTTCCATGATGACGGCCACAATGATGATCTGGTCAAGTCATGGGAACCGCATGTGAAGGACTGGGAGCAGGGGGACCCGACATGGCAGGATGGCAAAGGCAAAGGGATTATCGGTGCCCTGAACTACCTGGCTTCTGAAGAGTTGAATGCCGTTTCATTTCTGACATTTAGCACTGAGGGCGATGATCGAAATATCTTCCCACATATAAATTACAATACCTATGATCGCTATGATATATCTAAATTGGCGCAGTGGGAGATTGTATTTAATCACGCACAGCAGCAGGGAATTTTTCTTCATTTCAAAACTCAGGAAATCGAAAATCAGGGACTCTTAGACGGCGGCGGAGTAGGCGCCATGCGCAAGCTCTATTATCGTGAACTTATTGCACGGTTTGGACACAACCTGGCGCTTAACTGGAATTTGGGAGAAGAAAACGGCTCCTACGATTGGTACGACGATCCTCTGACCCCGCCCCAAAATGCACAGAACCGACGCTCGATGGCCCATTACTTTAACCAGCATGATCCCTATCCACGGCATATTGTAATTCATAACGGAGATCTCGGCGATGATAATCCTTATGATGAATTGTTGGGATCAAAAAGCAAGCTGACAGGCCCATCTATACAGACCCACCATGAAGATTTTAGTATCGTACACGGAGCGGTATTGGAATGGAGAAGAAAATCGGCTGAAGCGGGGCAACCCTGGGCAGTTGCTGTAGATGAACCCGGGGATGCACAACACGCCCTGGTCCCGGATGCAGATAATCCCGAACACAATGCGGCCCGACAAAATGGATTGTGGGGAGCGTTTATGGCCGGTGCATGGGGCATTGAATGGTATTTCGGTTACGATCATGCCCAATCCGACTTGTCGGCCGAAGACTGGCGATCGCGCGACAATTTTTGGGATCAATGCCGGTACCTGCTGCAGTTTTTTGAGGAGAACGATCTGCCCGTCCGACTGATGCAGCCTGAGGATGAGCTTACCGAAAAAGAGGATGACTATGTGTTCTACCTGCCGGGCGAAGCGTACGTTTTCTACCAGAAAACTGCCGATGATATTCCGGTGGACTTGAGTGGATACGATGGCACCTACAATGTACGGTGGTTTAACCCCAGGACCGGGGAGTATGTCCATGAACATGAGGTCCAGGGGGGCGAGTCGCGCACGCTGTCAACCCCGAACATTGACAGTGACCAGGACTGGGCCATACTGGTAAAAAAGCAGCATGCTAATTAATTGACGATTAATCTGGATCAGTAAACAAACGCAAAGTTTATGAAAAAACGAATCCTGTTTGTAGTTGGTACATTTACGCTCTCGCTGTTGCTGTATATCGACCGGGCGATGATATCGGCTGCCGAAGAGTCGATATCCCAAACACTGAATTTTACGGACACGGAGATGGGCTGGGTGTTCGCCATTTTTGCTTTGGGGTATTCCCTGGCCCAGGTGCCGGCCGGGTACGTGGCAGATAAGTATGGCCCGCGAAAACTGTTGACGGGGATCGTCACGGCGTGGTCCACGTTTACGATTGCAACCGGTGCTGCCTTCAATTTTATCTCCATGCTGATTGCCCGCTTCCTGTTTGGAGCTGGGGAAGCCGGCGCGTTTCCCGGTATGTCGCGGGCGGTCTATTCCTGGATACCACTCAAGGAAAGAGGTATTGTAACAGGAATAAACTTTTCAGGCTCCCGAATCGGTGCGGCCGTGGCCCTGCCCGCTGTAGCGTGGCTGATAAGCACGGTAGGGTGGCGGATGAGTTTCATCGTATTTGGAATCGTGGGATTCTTCTGGGCTATGTTCTGGTACTGGTGGTTCAGGGATGACCCGGTGGACCATCCGGGTATTAGCGATGAGGAAAAAGAGTATATCCTCGAAACCCGGCAAAAGCTTACCGAAAAGGAGGCCAAGGGGAAGCTTTCCTACTGGAATGTATTGAAATCCGGGAATGTGATACTGGCGATGTTCCAGTATTTTGGCAGCAACTTCATCTTCTTTTTCTGCCTGTCTTGGTTGTTCCCATATCTGAAACAGACGTACGACTTGACGATGGTGGAAACCGGGTTTTACGCTTCCGCCCCGTTCCTGGCAGGGGCCGCTGGTAACTTCTTTTCCGGGTTTTTGGTGGATTACATTTATCGAAAGGGAAAATGGAAACTCTCCCGTCGACTTCCGGCCATAATTGGATTTTTACTTGTAGCGGTGGGCGTATTGGCAAGTATGCAGATGGATACCCCCGGGGGAGCTGTGCTGTTCCTGTCTATCGCAATATTCGGTGCTGATATGACCCTAAGTCCCTCGTGGTCATTCTGCGTGGATATCGGGAAAAAGTTTTCAGGTACCGTATCAGGAACAATGAATATGGCCGGGAATTTCTTCGGCTCGTTCCTTGCTTCCCTGGCGTTTCCCTACCTGACAGCGTTGACCGGAACAACAGATGCATTTTTCTATCTCGCGTCATTTTTTGCCGTGTTATCGATTGTAGCATGGTCTTTTATGAAACCGGACAAACCCATAGAAACAATTTAAGAAACGAGTTATGCAAGAAGTAAATGGAGTAGTTGTAGGGGCAGGTTACTTTAGTCGTTTCCATTTTGATGCGTGGAATCGCATGGATGGAGTACGTATTAAGGCGATCTGTGATTTGAATCAAGAAAAAGCCAGGGAAGCGGCAGATAAATGGAATATTCCGCAGATTTACAAGAATGCCGGTGATATGCTGGAGAAAGAGAAGCCTGATTTTGTGGATATTATCACCCCGCCGTCAACCCATCTACAGCTGATCAAAATGGCTGCTGATACCGATATTTCAGTCATCTGCCAAAAACCGTTGGCCCCTACCTATGAAGAGGCGGAATCTATAGTAGATTATGTGAAACAAGCCGGAATCCGATTTATGGTACATGAAAACTGGCGTTTCCAGCCGTGGTACCGGCAGATTAAACGGATGATCGATGCCGGTGACATCGGCGAGCGCCTTCATACCTTGTACACCCGCATGCGTACCGGGGATGGATGGCCGAAGGATGCCTACCTTGATCGTCAGCCCTATTTCCGAACGATGCCCCGCCTGCTGATCTACGAAACGGGAATCCATTTTATTGATACCTACCGGTACCTTGCCGGAGAGGTCGATTCGGTCTATGCCCGGTTAAAACAGTTTAACGATGAGATTGAGGGGGAAGATGCCGGGATTGTCCATTTCAATTTCAGATCGGGGGCTATGGGGTTGTATGACGGGAACAGGTATAATGAGAGTGTTTATGACGATAACAGGTATACATTTGGAGAAGTAACAGTTGAAGGAAACGAAGGAACGTTACGGTTAGATGGCAAAGGAAATCTGACCATACAGAAGCTGGGCCAATCGGTACAACCGGTGCAATACAAGCATACCAGAAAGGGGTTCGCAGGTGACAGCGTTTACGCTACACAGAAGCACTTTTTGGATGGCTTTATTAATGATACCTCCTTTGAAACAAATGGCCCAAATTATCTGCGCAGCCTTAAAGTGCAGGAAGCTATATATGAATCTGCTGGGCAAAATTCAGTTGTAACAATGAAGGTTACGCAATAAGGTTAAATTTTGACATAGAATGGAATAAGTGTATTTGTTGTGAATAAATATTCAATATGGAATATTATTTAATTTGGTATGTTGCTTATAGGGCTTTTTGAGCAGATATCACAGGAACGAAATTTAGTAATGCTAATTGAGTAATAGATAGTTTAATGATTACCAAAAACTTGTAGAAGGGGAATTATAAATGGGGGATTATGTATGGTTACAAACAATACAAATTGTGATGAAGCATTACTCAGGCAGATTAAAAGAAATAACCAAAAAGCTCTGGAACAGCTATTTGAAAAGTATTACGACACCCTCTGCGATTTTGCATTTCAGTATGTAAAGTCAGTTGAGCTGTCCGAAGAGGTTGTTTCGGATGTGTTCTTTAAAATATGGCAGCGACGTAACAGGCTGAATATCTCATCTAATTTAAGGGCTTATCTTTACACCGCAACTCGAAATCAGGCCTTAAATTATTTAAAAAAAGAGAGGGATGAGGTTGAATCGCTGGACGATAATATGAAAGAGGTAATATCTTCAAAAGAGCAGCCTGATGAGGACTTGATAGGAAAAGATGTTGAGAAATACATCTCATTTTTGATCAACAGTTTGCCGCCCCGGAGGAGATTGATATTTAAGCTGAGTCGGTTTGAGGGGTTTACGCATAAAGAAATAGCAGGCATACTTTCGATATCT
>JBEPXS010000323.1:0-4415 GCA_041641755.1 Balneolaceae bacterium | reverse complement strand
GATAGCTCCTTTTGAAGTCGTCTTTTTCCAGAATAATCCCATCAGGAATACGGCAAGTATTCCCGGGCTAACCATGCCGGTATACTCCTGGATGTATTGGAAAACCTGGGGTACGCTCTGCAGTTGTGGAGCCATCAGGACAGCCACGACCAGCGCTATCCCAGCGGTAATTCGCCCTACATTTACTGTCGTTCTATCAGAGGCCTCCCTGTTGAAATAGGGAATATAGATATCCATCGTAAATATCGTGGCTACAGAATTAAGCATCGATGCCATGGATGATACAATAGCGGCCGCAAGTGCTGCCACTACCAGTCCCAAGAAGCCGGGAGAAAGAAATACCCTCATAAGCCACGGATAGGCATTATCGTATTGAATACTTCCATCCGGCTGGGAAAAAGCATCAACAACCCCAGCAATTTGAGTAGTACCTTCGGGCTGGTTATACAGCACATAGACTACGATGCCGGGAATGACGACAATCAACGGGATGATTAATTTTAAGAAGCCGGCAAAAATAATACCCTTTTGAGATTCTTCCAGTGATTTTGCAGCCAGTGTCCGCTGTATGATATACTGATTAAATCCCCAGTAATAAAGATTGGCCACCCACAATCCACCGATCAAAACGGCAATACCCGGCAGATTGCTAAATTCAGGATTTGAACGATCCAGAATCATGGAAAATTTTTCTCCGGCTACATCATAAATATGAGCCAACCCGTTCAGGAGGCCTCCTTCCGGAGTAACATTGATGAGACCGGCAATGGTGACTACAAAGCCGCCTAACACCAACAGTCCCACCTGCAGTACGTCGGTCCATGCTACAGCAGCCAGACCGCCATACAAAGAGTAAGCAGCTGCAATCGCGGATAAGCCAATAAGTGCATATATCATGAGACTGCCATCACCTGTACCCATAATGGTATCAAGGGACAATGCCCCCAGATAGAGTACGGTTGTCAGATTCACGAATACAAACAATGCGATCCAGAATATCGCTAAAATAGTTTTGAGTGTAGTGTTAAAACGCTGTTCAACAAATTCCGGGATAGTGAAAATTTTCTTTTCAATAAAGATAGGCAGGAAGTATTTACCGACAATAATCAGGGTCACGGCGGCCATCCACTCGTAGGAAGCGATGGCCAGGCCTACGGCAAACCCGGAGCCGGACATCCCGATGATCTGTTCAGCCGAAATGTTCGCTGCAATTAGCGAAGCTCCGATAGCCCACCAGGGAAGTGATTTTCCTGCCAGAAAATAATCTGTTGCATTTTTTTGGTGTCCCTCCTTATCCCTTGAAACCCAAAGTCCAATTCCGATTATAACTGCACAGTAAAGAATAAAAATAACGTAATCGAGTGTAGTAAATCCCATATACGGTCACCTGAAAAATTGAAGGCTTACATGGCCTTAATTATTTTGAATGTTGTTATTCTAAGAAGTATGTGGCAGGGTTTGTTTTCAGATAAATCAGTATAGCGCCCAATGCCTGATTTCTGGCAATCCCATTTCTAAACCAACCCATAGTATTATATTGATACAGAGGTATCAACCATTTTTTACATTTTTCAGAAACTTTTATTTCAGAATACAATTGAACTTCAAATCGATTTATGTTAACGATAACACTTCATTAATTCAATTAACAAATAAATTTTTCCGGCATTTTAAGATACTGGTCCAACAGCCCTAAAATTTGGACTATTATTACAACCGATACACACAATCTCTCGAATCTCTTGTTCTGAATTTCAATCGTTTTCAGTTTCCCCTCTTTTATATCGGTCAAACACATTGATTACGGGTAAAGCGTTGCACTGTTCGTCAAAATAGTCACGTCCACAGCCACTGGCCGGTTCCCACCAGAAAATGCCTTTGATCTTACGGCTGGAAATATCTAAAAGCGTCTCATTTACATCCTCTAGAAAGGCTTTTCGGGGTCCGTCTTCCATATCCTCAGGATATGGTGCAGGATGGTTTTCGTACTCATGTGGTCGATATCCCGTCTCTACCAGGATGATATCCTTTTCATAATTATCGACGAGTGAGAGCAGGTTCTCGCGAAGCTGCAACAAATTGCCGTGCCACCATGGGTAGTAGGAAAGCCCTATGATATCGTACCCTATGTTATAGGAATTGAATTTATCATAAAACCGCTTTGTGCCCTCAGGATCGGCTCCCTGGTCGTAGTGAATCATAATATGCGGACGGGGTGCTTGTCCCCGACCGGCATCTACTCCATCGATTCCGGCCTTAACAAGTGCAGCAAAATTATCCCAGTTCTCCGGCAGCTTGCCCAGTGGCCACAGCATTCCATTCCGAATTTCATTCCCGACCTGAACCATATCGGGCATAACACCGGCTTCCCTAAAATCTCTTATGGTACTACGGGTATACTGATACACTGAATCGACCAATACTTCAATATTGGTGGTGTCCCAAGCTGCGGGTATGTACTGCTTCCCGGGATCGGCCCAGGTATCAGAGTAGTGGTAATCCAGCAAAAATTTAAAGCCTCGTTTCTTGGCTATCTGAGCCAGTTCTATGGTGTATTCCAGGTCGTTGGGCAACCGGTCGGGCGAATGGAACAGCCGGAGACGAATCCAGTTGTAACCGTGATCCCTGAATATCTCGAGTCCCGGTTTCACTTCGCCATTATCTTTAAACTCAACTCCACGATCCTCGGCAGCTTTTAAAAAGGATAGATCAGCACCTACTGCATAGTTTATATCAACCTGGGAAAGAGTATCAGGTTGTTGAGCTCTGCCTTCCGGAACATTCAGGGATCCAGCCCAAAAAAGGATAAAGAACAGAAAGGATAAACTTTGTTTCATAATATTATGATCTTCATTTCTAACTTCATTGATAACAAAAATCGATTTCTTAAAACTCATATTCCCGAGTCATAAAATTGATTCCTTTGTGTACGCTTCCTTCAAAATCAAAAAATGTATTATTCTCTCATGATGAACCAGTTCCCCAAAGATCTTTCATGTTTGAGCTAATCCAGGCGTGTTCCCAGTAGAAGACTTCTTTACCACCGCCGTCGATCACTTCCTGTGTAAGATCAACCATATAAACTTGCTGTCCCTCTTTTGTAGCCGGATAACCATCTACCAGCTATTTTCACCAAAAATATTAGCACAACTATCGGCATTCTACATACTCCAGGAATAGCCCGTTTCGATGATCTAAAAATCTGGTTGACGCAGGAAAAAACGGCCCCATGACAAACTCGTCGGTTCTGTAGTAGGTGGAATCGGACTTTCCTCCACCTTCGGACTCACCACCGAGATCATCCCCATTACCACCGGTGCTGTCCTGGGAACTACATGATCCAGATATAAGAAACAAACCTGCTATTGTGCCAACCAGCACGGAAAGCTTCATGTTACTAATCCCTGATTGTGAATTAAAAGTCTTCTCAAAATTTTACCTGTTACAGCCACATGATTTTCGAATTACTAACTCAGTGGTGATCTGGATATTTTCAATTACCGGTTCATCCTCCTCAATAGTAGCGATAAGCTTTTCAGCTCCCCGTTTCCCGACATTATAGGCCGGTTGGTGTATAGTGGTAAGCGGGCATGAAACCAGTTCTGAGCGGATTTCATTGGTAAATCCCACGATCGCGATATCTTCCGGTATGTTAAGATCATGCTCTCTTATTGCATCAATAGCTCCAAAGGCGGCGGGATCATTAACAGCTACTACAGCTCGCGGGCGCTCATCTTCAGGTAATTCAAGTAGTTTATTCATTGCCTGATAGCCACCTTTCTCTTGATATCCACTCTGGACGATCCATTGCTCGTTAACCGGGAGTCCGGCTTCACGTATAGCCTCCAGGTATCCCTCACAGCGTTCCCGCCCGATCGATACTTCACGGGGACCACTAAGATGAGCAATCTTTTTATATCCATGTGATATCATATGCTCCGTAGCCAGTTTAGAGCTGGATTTATCATTAACGCTGACACAGCTGGCCCCAATATTTTCAATACAACGATCAAAAAAGACTACCGGGATCCCAGAGTTGATCACCTCTTCATAGAAACTGTAATCATCTTTGGTTTGGCAAGAAGAGATTAAAATACCGTCTACCCGCTTCGAGCGTAATGTGTTTATCGCATCCTTTTCGCGGTTAAACTGCTCAGCAGAGTGGGTTAGAATCAAATGATAATTCGTACTGTACGTAACCTCCTCAATACCGCGTACCACTTCCGGGAAAAAAGCGTGTGAAATCTCAGGGATTACAACACCTATGGTATGAGTCTTATTTGAGACCAAGCTCTTGGCTACGTGGTTGGGAGTATATCCCATACTCCGTGCCTTCTCCAGTACTCGTTTGCGTGTTTTCTCATCTACGTTTGACTTATTATTTATTGCTCTTGATACGGTCATTGCTGACAATC
>JBEPXS010000322.1:0-4421 GCA_041641755.1 Balneolaceae bacterium | reverse complement strand
CTCCTGAAAATCCGATCGGCTATCTCTTCTAAACAACTCGTTGCCATCCGTATCAACACCCGCAGGCACCAGTGAATTGCTACTGCGGCCTACGGCTTCAAGTTTGAGCGAAAAACGGTCAAATTCTCCACTAACAGCAATTCCATAGTCTATATTGTTTTCAAAAACCTTCGAGTTCGGGAAATACTCCTTATAGTAACTTGTGTTATATCCCTCATAGCGGAAAACACCTGTTACTTTCAACCTGCTTAACTCATCCTTAAAACGATACGATGGAGTCACCCAGATAGACTGATGAGGAGCGACCACAGAACTGAAACTGTTACCGGGAAAATTCAGGAACAGGCCGAATGCAATGTCAACTGAAAAACCTTGCCGATTTTTAATGTAATTTTCAAATTGATCAAAGACTTCCTGCGCATTCAGCTCTGACTCTTGATCCCTTAATCTCTCGTCGACCACATTCATAAAATTTTCTGCAAACGAACCTCGATCGTCAGCATCAAATATTAGCGTATCGGCACCAGCCAGTATTATATCGGTCTGTTCTTCGGCCTCATCTTCGGAAACCGGATACACTTCCAAAATATTTTTTTTGATTACCGGCCTTATATCAGAAATAAAGTCGGATTTACTCTGGGCAGTCTCTACCAAACCAAAGGTCTGGGCACCTATACTTGATTGAACATCCTGGCTTCTCGAAATTTGCTTTTTAAACTGATTCACTCTTTCACGATCCTGCTGATTTCCGAAATAAAGAGTTGTACGATATCCGAAGCTCAACCCGTTGGTGGCGGTGCTATCACCCAGTATGAAATTTTGAGTAGTGGCCAGAGAAAAAGAGGAGTTGCGCACAATCTGACCTTCCCAGATATCCTCCGGATACAGGTACTCCTCAATCGTCAGATTATGATCCTTAGCCCAATATGGAGTAAATTCAAGAGCAAAGTCATTCGGAACAAGGCCGTCCCCCCTGTTATTCAGGAAGTTGGAATACAGTGCAGTTTCCAATGCACGATACGATTTCGGCGATAATACCGATTGCGGTTCAACGCCCAGTAAAGCCGAAGCTGGTGAAGTAGGAGCACTTATTGCCGTAAGCGTTTCTTGAGCAACTAAACCCGATGAACAGCAAAAACAGATTAAAAAACCTAGTATTAATTTTTTCATGATTCTGGAAATTCAATGCTCAATACGATGTATGGTCGCTCTTCTTCTGATTTTTCGTTGGAGTGTTCTACCAATACTTCGCCATTAACTTTAAAATTAATTCTTACGTGATCCTCTTCTGGTACTGGATTGGCCACATCTGAAAAACTGATAGTCGGTACCCCCCTTAAATCTCTTCCTTTGCCCAAAAAGACAGTATCCTCATTATCAACTTCCGGGTCGTTATCTCCTGGGATGTTAACCACCGTTTGCGCCATATTCCCGTCCGAAACAAACTCTACGGTAAATTCGACGTCTTCATCGTCCGCAACTGGCATTGACAAACTTCTATATCTATAGGTTTTTCTCATGGTTATATAGTTTAATTAGCTTTTTCAGGACCTCTTCGCTTCGATATCTCGTTTTTTAAATTCACTACTTTTTTCAAAAGATCGAACCAAAATGGGGCCCCAAGACTGATTGCAACGGCCGTTACGAGCCATCCCAATATTCTGACAGACCAATCAATAACCCAATCTTTCCAACTTTTGTGATCGGGAAAGCTGCTCCAGCCTATCCCAAGTGCTGTAGTCAACTGATCAATATCCTCATGGACGAGTCGATCCATTTTTTTGTAGGCACTGTTGATGCCAGCCAAGGTGGGATATACGGCATCTACAGAGTCCTGGCATGCCTCGGTAGCACCACAATCGTTGTATTGTGATTGTAAAAAATCATGGATGCCATGACGGGTGTTAAGTGTATCGCTCGTAACTGCCTCTGCCGTATCGGCTGACGGTACTGTAATAACCACACCGTCCTCAATATTGTGCGATTCTATGTAGGCCTCGGCTTGCCGAACAACCGCGTTTCTTGCTTCAGGATTATTGGCCAGTGTTTTAAAAATAGCCACCGAATCTACATTGAAAATGACGGCTGTTAAAAATCCAAGTGCCAGCAAAATATACTTCAGTTTTTGCTTATACCACTCGCTGGTATACACCATTATTTCGTCGAACCAGTTTTCCAGCTCCAGCCTTAGTTCCTCAACTTCACCTTCGGCCCTGTCGTATATTTTTTTGAGAAAGGGAGCCTGTTCAAACAACTCTTTTCTTAAGTTTTCATCCTCGATTAAGTCAAGAATCGTATCGGCAAAAGTCTCGGTTGCAATAACCGAGGGATTAGATTTACTGGTAATTTTTTTCTCTATATTGTCAGCCTCAAGATCGATCTGTTCCGACCATTTTTTTCGGAACCACCGGTACACTTTCCAGAAGGGAGTAGCATAAAACAGACTGGACCGGTATCGGGTTTTATCTATTTTGGGATTTTGGTAGAACTCTTTAAGCAGCTTATACCCAATCATCCGCTCGATGGAAAAACGCAGCTCTTTGCCCCGAACTTTAAAAACCTGACTCAGTATCTCATTCACTGCACTTACAAATAAGCTAAATAGCAAATAAATAAAAATCAGACTTATAACAACATCAAGAACTTCTATCCCAAACATAACATCCGTATTTAATTCAAGGTAAAAGAGGGAGGTTGCCTTGCACTAACCCAACTTTTGTATATACTCTCTCCATTTCTACTAAAAGAATAAATATCAGGTACTTAAATAACAACATTTATATTTTGCGGCTTATCCTTGTTCTTCTCCAGAATCCGGTCCACATGTTATCTGAAAAATTGTTTATTTATACCTTTCCATAGCATGAATTTTATGATTGTATTCGACCATGATCCAAAAAGCACGAGAGACGCTCACAAATGTCTTCGGATTTGAAGACTTCCGCCCTCTGCAAGAGGAAATAATCGGCCATGTATTACAGAAAAATGATGCCTTGGTCGTTATGCCCACCGGTGGTGGCAAGTCTCTATGTTACCAGATACCTGCCTTGTTGTTTGATGGACTCACCATCGTGGTATCACCCCTCATCTCGTTGATGAAAGATCAGGTAGAACAGCTCCGGGAATACAATATCCCGGCAGTGTTTCTGAACAGTTCGCTGTCACCACAGGAGTATCGCTACAATGTTGATTTGTTAAAACGTGGTGAAGTCTCAATGCTCTACCTGGCGCCGGAATCGTTGTTGCAGAACCGTACCATAAATCTACTACAATCACTTCAAATAGATAGTTTTACCATCGATGAGGCGCACTGTATCTCTGAATGGGGACACGATTTCAGACCAGAATACCGACAGCTGGCCGATGTGAGAAAATACTTCCCGGATGCCGTCACTATTGCCCTGACAGCTACCGCCACTCCCCGCGTGCAAAACGATATAAAGAAGACTCTCCAGTTAAAAGAGACAGAAACATTCATCGCCAGCTTTAATCGCGAAAATCTATTCCTGGAGATTCGGGACAAACATAATCCGTTGGATCAGGTTATCGATTTCCTGGAAAATCATGACAATCAATCGGGCATTATCTACTGTTTTTCGCGCCGGCAGGTGGATGAACTGACAGAAGACCTGGCGCACGAAGGATTTTCGGTTCGTCCCTACCATGCGGGGCTTACCGAACAGCAGCGCAGTGATAATCAAGAGGCTTTTATCCGTGATGATATAAATATTATTGTGGCAACTGTGGCCTTTGGGATGGGCATCAACAAGCCGGATGTACGCTTTGTAATTCATCACGATATGCCACAGAACATTGAGTCCTACTACCAGCAGATCGGAAGGGCAGGACGCGACGGGCTGCAGGCCAACTGCCTGTTGTTGTTTAGTTATGCTGACATCAACAAGATAAAGTACTTCATCAACCAGAAAAGCGGGCAAGAGCAACGCGTGGCCCGGCGCCACCTGAATGCATTGCTACAATTTATTGAAAGCCAGAAGTGCCGGCGGGTTCCGCTGATGGATTATTTTGGTGAGACTTATCCCTCAGACAGTTGTGAAATGTGCGATAATTGCGTCGGGGATGCCCGAGAGGTGGAGGACCTGACCGTTCCCGGCCAAAAATTTTTGTCATGTGTAGTCCGCTCGGACCAGCTATTTGGGGCTGGGCATATCGCCAAAATACTGAGGGGATCAAAAGCCCAAAAAGTACTTGAACACAACCATCAGAACCTGTCAACACATGGAATCGGTCAGGAGTTTACAGCCAAGCAGTGGAAAAAACTGGCTCAACAGCTGATTATCCAAGGTTACCTGAAACGGGATCCCGAATTTGGCAGCCTGAAATTGACACAATCCGGGGTAACCCTTTTGAAAGGAGAGGAAACATTATACGGACGAATAAAAACAGAAAAGCCTGACTCC
>JBEPXS010000321.1:0-4432 GCA_041641755.1 Balneolaceae bacterium | reverse complement strand
GGAAAACCATTAATAAAATATATGAAGACAGGGGAGGAATGCTCTGGATTGGCACGGATGAAGGGCTTTATGCTCATAATCGGGAGACTGGTGATATCCGGGAGTATAAACATAACCCGAACGATAATTCGAGCATAAGTGGTAATATTATTTTTTCCATTATAGAGGATAGCAGGGGGGTGTTGTGGATCGGTACCGAGAATAACGGTTTGAACGTGTTAGAAAGAAATACCGGAAAGTTTCACCATTATACGCATGATCTTGATGATCCAAATAGCCTGAGTGACGATGCCATTTATACACTATACGAGAATAATGATAGCATTCTCTGGCTTGGAACGTATTCCGGGGGAATCAATTACCTGGACAGGAAAAGATCCAAATTTGAACATTATAAATATAATTCACACCAGGAACACCCCCTCAGTGTCAACTCCGTGACTTCCTTTCTGGAGGACAACTACGGTAATTTATGGGTGGGAACCGACGGAGGTGGCCTGAACAGGTTTAACCGGGAAACCGGGGCGTTTTATACCTTGCGCCATGATCCCAAAGAGAAAAATTCGCTTTCGAGTGACGTTGTACTGGCTCTCCTGGAAGATGACAATGGATACATATGGATCGGTTACTATCACGGCGGGATCAGCCGGTACGATGTTAAACAGCAGAAGTTCAAACATTACAGGCCGGTTGACGGAGACCCGAACAGCCTCTGCCACGATGATGTGTTTGCTTTTTACGAAGATTCCAATGGGGATATTTGGGTCGGTACCAATGGCGGAGGCGTCTGCAAGCTGAACCCTGAAACCGACAAATTCACCCACTATCAGGCGGAGGAGGGAGTAATCCGTGATATCCTGGAAGATTCGAGAGGAGATATTTGGCTTGGCACCTACGGTGGCGGACTAAAACTACTGAATCAGAAAGATGGTTCAGTCTGGAATTTTTATGAAGGAGGTAATGGGCTGCAAAGCAACGTTGTTCTGACTATTCACGAAGATCGTGAAAATAATTTTTGGGTCGGTACCAAAGAGGGCGGAATCCACCTTTTCGACCGGGACAGCCTGAAGTTTACCCACTATGACGTTGAAGACGGTCTCCCAAACAATGAGGTGAAAGGAATTTTGGAGGACAACCATGGAAATCTGTGGATGAGTACCAACAAGGGCATTTCGAAATTCAATACGAAAACGGAATCTTTTTTAAATTTTACTGTTGAAGATGGTCTGCAGGGCGATGAATTTAACACGCTGGCGTATTACAAGGATCACTCGGGATACATGTATTTTGGAGGAATTAATGGATTTAATCGTTTCCACCCCGATAGTGTTAAAACCAGTTCATTCAGCTACCCTCTTGTTTTATCCGATTTCAGGATTTTCAACAAACCGGTACCAATAGACAGAAAATCTCCGCTTGAAAAACATATCAGTCAGACCGAAACACTCGTATTGCCGTATGATGCATCCGTGCTGACAATTGAATACGCTGCGTTGAATTTTAATGAAGTTAAAGGAATTCGTTATGCCTACATGCTCGAAGGATTTGAAGAGGAATGGAATTATGTTGGAAACAATCGTTCTGCTACCTACACCAATCTGAGTCCGGGGGAGTATAAATTTAGGGTCAAAGCCTCCAACAACGACGAGATCTGGAGCGAGCAGGAAGCGGGAATTACACTGATTATTACCCCACCTTTTTGGAGAACTACTTGGTTTTATCTGCTTGCCGGAGCTTTATTCGCGGGAATAATTTTTGGCAGCTATCGATATCGAATGCGTCACATCAGGAAGCGAAACCGATGGCTGGAAGAGAAAGTTAAAAAACGGACCGAAGAATTAAACCAGCGTAATGATGAGTTAAAAGAAGCATTGAAAACACTTGAAAACACCAGGGGAGAACTGGTAGAAAAAGCCCATAAGGCAGGAATGGCTGACATGGCTACCGGTGTATTGCATAATGTGGGTAACATACTGAACAGTGTAAAAACCTCTTCGGCCGTTATGGAAGACCTTATAGAATCATCAAAGATAAAGGGATGGTTCAAGGCAAATGAGCTACTCCAAAAACATGAAGATAACCTGGGGGAATTTTTTACCGAGAATCCCAAAGGCAAACAACTGGTAAATTACTACTCCAAGCTGGAGCAAGCGGTTAAGAGGGAGAGGTCAACGCTTATGGAACACAATGAGCGTTTGAAAACAAAAGTAGAATTGATAAATGATGTCATTGCCGCCCAACAGAGTTTTGCCAGTTCAGGTTCTTATGAGGAGCGAATAGATCTGAAAAAAATTATCGATGATGTACTCACCCTTCAGACCGGTTCAAGTGAGCGGCACGGTATTAAGATTGAAAAGAAGATCGATTCTGTTGAACAGGTGAAAGGGCAGCGAACAAAATTGATGCATATCTTGGTTAATTTTTATAAAAATGCCAAAGAAGCGTTGCTCGAGGTACCTGCGGAAGAAAAGAAAATAATTATTCGTCTTTTCCAGAACGATAGAAATGTATTTTTATCCTTTTCAGATAACGGCAGTGGTATCAACAAAGAAGATCTAAATAAAATATTTTCACATGGTTTTACTACCAAAGCTAATGGGCATGGGTTTGGACTCCATAGCTGTGCAAACTATATGAGTGAGATGGGGGGACAAATAAAAGCTGAAAGTGATGGTCCGGGTGAGGGAGCCACATTCACCCTGGTATTCCCAAGAGGAGATAGTTGAATGATAGAAACTAATTGCTCCCAAACCAGATCCTGAGTCAAGATTTGTAATAATGGTTCAGGATAATGCAGAAGTTTTTTAAATACCTCAACACTGTTATAGATAGAAAAACAGACGCAGTGTAAACTATCGCATTACAAAAAATAGAATTAAAACTTCCAACAGGCTTCATCTTTTCCACACTCCCTGTTATATTTGGGATCAATTTTAGCTATCCTCCTTCACATAAAAAAATTTTTGATGAAGCAGTGTGCATTTCTGACAATGGACCAGCTCGATGACTTCGAGCACTACGATTATATGCTGAATGAACCTCTTGCAAAGCTTGGGTGGGAGGTATCGGAGATCTCATGGCAAGAGAGACAGGTGGATTGGAATCGTTTTGAGGCGGTTGTCATCAGAACACCTTGGGACTATCATCATAATTATCGGGATTTTCTAAAGGTGTTGGAAGAGATCGACCGCTCTTCGGCCCGGCTGGAAAATCCACTGGAGCTTATCCGGTGGAATATTGATAAAACCTATCTCAGAGACCTCGAAAACGATGGATTGCCGATAGTGCCAACCGAATGGGGAAGCAAGCAGGATCAGATCGAGGAAGATAGGCTGTATGCCTGGTTTGACCATTTTGGTACGAATGAGATTGTGCTCAAACCAACGATTAGTGCAGGTGCTGATAATACGTATCGGCTTACGAAACAAAAAGCCGGAGAGAAGTTTGATGAGTTGAAGCAGGTGTTCTCGAACCGGGCTTTTATGGTTCAACCGTTGATGAATCGGGTATTGGACGAAGGAGAATTCTCGTTGATCTATTTCGGCGAACAGTACAGCCACACACTGTTGAAGACGCCAAAAGAGAGCGATTTTCGTGTTCAGGAAGAACATGGAGGAATATTAAAATCTGTAGAGCCCGAAAATCTCCTGCGAACTATTTCTGATGATATAATTGCCTCTATTGAACCCACGCCACTCTACAGTCGTGTTGATATGGTTCGTGACAGAGAGCGTTTTCTGCTCATGGAGCTGGAACTCATTGAGCCATCCCTGTACTTCAATATGGATCCCGATTCTCCCGAACGATTTTCGCGCTGTTTTGATGAATGGATGAAAGTAAAAGCATGAAGTCCATCAGTTTTAAAACTATCTGAGACGCACTTCAAAAGTGCGTCTCAGGTAACAGTTACTAAAGTATCCTCTTTTTAGTTCTCACCCAGCAACTCTTTAATCTGATCCATCTTTTCACCCCATTGTTGCCAGTTACCGTTGTTCAGGGCCTGCTGTGCCTCTTCCCAAAGCTGTTGCACCTCGCTGAACTGTTTAGAAGTGGCTGGTATCACCTGAGGTTGAGCGGTTAATGCAGTGTCGGGCCGTTGTGCTACAACAGGGCGTTGTGGTGCTTGTAAGGAGTCAGGCACACGACCAAATAGTTGCTCAAGTGCCAGATCAAGCGTCGGTTCCATGACAACGCGCTCACCGGTAGTAGCGATCACACGCTGCAATTGCGGTATGTCGACTCCTTCGGCAATCAGGAAGACAGGCTCAACGTATAAGAAGGAATCTTCAATGGGTATCACCATCAGGTTACCGCGAATCACCTGTGATCCCCGCTGGTCCCAAAGAGAGAGCTGACGTGAAATCTCCGTATCCTGATCAATCTTCGCCTCGATCTGGGCCGGTCCCAAAATGAGGCGCTCTTTGGGTAGCTT
>JBEPXS010000320.1:0-4457 GCA_041641755.1 Balneolaceae bacterium | reverse complement strand
TGGCAGACTTAATTCAAGTGTTTATTATACTGAAAATATCAAGTTAACTTGAGATCAATTTATGTGTGGAATAGTAGGTTACATTGGAAATAAGCAAGCGAGTGAAATTATCATCAAAGGTTTGCAGCGGCTGGAGTACCGGGGCTATGATTCGGCCGGAATTGCCCTGGTCAACGGCACCCTGAATGTGGAGAAGGGCAAAGGGAAGGTGAACAGCCTGAAACAGAGGGTTAAAAATAGTGATATTGCGGGAACAATGGGAATTGGCCATACCCGCTGGGCCACTCACGGGCAGCCTAATGATGTTAATTCGCACCCTCATATAAGCCAGTCGGGCAAGATTGCACTCGTACACAACGGTATTATTGAGAACTACGCCTCCCTGAAAAAGGAGTTGATGAAAGACGGGAGGACCTTTGAATCGGATACCGATACCGAGGTTATTGTCCAGCTCATAGAAGAGATTTATGAAAATGGCGGGCAGGATGAAATGAGTTTTGAACATGCGGTTCAGCTGGCCCTTCAACAGGTCGTGGGAACCTACGGATTGGCGATCGTTAATCGTGATGAGCCGGATCAAATTATTGTTGCCCGCCACGGTTCGCCGTTGTTGATTGGTGTAGGGGAGGATGAGATGTTTGTTGCTTCTGATGGAGCGCCCATCGTAGAGTACACCAAGAAGGTAGTTTACCTGGATGATGGTGAGATGGCGGTGATAACCAAAGACGGCTACGAAGTAAAAACGATCAAGGATGTGCCACTTACCAAAAAGGTGCATGAGCTGGCTATGAGTGTGGAGGAGATTGAAAAAGCCGGGTATCCCCACTTTATGCTCAAGGAAATTTTTGAGCAGCCGCGTGCTATTGCTGATTGTCTTCGCGGTCGCCTGGATCCTGAAAATAATACCATTCAGCTGGGTGGCCTTGTTGATGTGATGGATCAGTTTGTGAATGCCGAGCGGCTGGTGATAGCCGCCTGTGGAACAAGTTGGCACTCCGGCCTTGTTGGGGAATACCTTTTTGAGAGTCTGGCAAAAACATCGGTAGAAGTTGAGTATGCTTCTGAATTCAGGTACCGGGAGCCACTCATCGGCGAAGGTGACGTAATGATTGTGATCTCCCAGAGTGGTGAAACGGCAGACACCCTGGCGGCCCTTCGTGAAGCCAAAGAGCGGGGCGCACTGGTACTCGGTGTCTGTAATGTGGTGGGATCAACCATCGCCCGCGAAACCGATGCCGGCGTCTACATACACGCGGGACCCGAGATTGGGGTAGCTTCCACAAAAGCGTTTACCGGACAGGTTACCGTACTTGCTATGATGGCCTTGTTGCTGGCCCAAAAGAAGGGGACTATTGAAGAAAAAGAACTAAGTACACTTATCCAGGCGCTCAATAAGATACCTGAAAGTGTTGAAAAGATCCTGGAACAGAGCGACAAGATTAAAGAGGTTGCCAACCTGTTTAGTTACGCACCAAACTTTTTGTATCTGGGGCGCACGTTGAACTTCCCGGTTGCCCTTGAGGGAGCATTAAAGCTGAAGGAGATTTCATACATCCATGCGGAGGGATACCCTGCCGCTGAAATGAAGCACGGTCCTATCGCCCTGATCGACGAGATGATGCCAGTGGTGGTGATCGCTCATACTGAGCACACAAATGACAAGATGATCAGTAATATTGAGGAGGTACGAGCACGAAAAGGGCGCCTGATTTCTATCACCGGAGAAGAGAACGATGAGGTTATCGACCTGTCAGAATTTTCAATCACTATTCCTGAAACGGAAGATAGTTTTTCCCCGCTTCTTACAGTCATTCCACTACAACTTCTTTCCTATTATATAGCAGTGAACAGGGGTTGTAATGTGGACCAACCGAGAAACCTTGCCAAGAGTGTTACGGTAGAATAAACATGGCCCGCCATACTTGTGGATAATCCTGTGGATAACTCAATTACTTGATAAGGGCGGATTTTTTGCAGTTTTAAAACCCTTTTAATGAATCATTTTCGACTTTTTTATAAGAACATTAGAAAAAATTTATAAAAATGATGTGTGGATAACTTGAAATTGATCTGTTATTTAGTTACATAGTGAGTCCTATCTGGAACATATTAAAATTGGGATTCACAAAGATGGACAATTGGAAAACATTAATACTTAAAATTACAGTACTGGTACTGATCAGTATCGTACTTTTAACTGGATAAAGTTAATAGCAAAATTTAGACGGCAAACTCTACAAGTACCATCAAGGTTAGCTGCAAGAGAACTATATCTCAATTTTATTTGGTCAAGTAGAAGCCGGGAACATTTAGTACTTGTTCCGTTTTATATCATTCATCAGACAACTGCTGCGAACTGATTAGCAAAAATTAATTTTGATCTTTGTGAAAATAGCGGGATAGTTATTTTAAGAACTCTACTTACCTAAAAAGCTAGATTAATGTCTGAGCAGCGAATTACAAACTTATCATATCTCGAAGAATTAGATACTGGTGATGACGGCTTGATTGTTGAGATGGTAGAAATGTTTCTGGAAAATACACCCCGGTCTATTGACCTTCTTCAACAACACCTGGATAACAATAACTGGAAAAAACTTGGGGCAGAGGCTCACAAGCTGAAGCCTAATCTTTCCTATGTAGGTTTGGACCAGGCACACGAGATTATTATTAAAATAGAAAAAATGGCCAAAGACGATCCCGACCCGGAGCAGCTGGGTAATAATATTGGGAAACTTAACACTATCTGTATACAAGCTTATAAAGAATTGGAGGAGCATTTGCAGGAGTTAAAAAACTAGCTCTGTTATAACGTGTTGAGTGGTTAAGCCCCCCACCGCGCCATCCTAAACTATTGTTCCTAACCTGACTCCGCCCGGACCTGTTAAGAGTATCCAGGGGCCAATCATTGGCAGGGGGGATGATATTCGATCTGTAAATAATGCAACTCAATTTATTCGGCGTGCCCCAAGAAAACTTTAACTCACCTGATTTGATACCTCTTCAACCGTTGTAAAAATTTGTAGCCAAATCAGGCTCAGACAGAAATTCTTCCGGTGTGGACTTGGCATTTTCAAAAAAGAATTAGGGGATTATGGGCGGAGAATGGAACTTTATCTCTTCCCCGAGTCCAGAGAATTTCTGCAGGGAATTCCCGTAAAAGCTTCACATGTTCCGAAATACTTGCCATTTTTGGGGCAGAATAAAACAACATCTGGGATTCTTTGGCGGCTTTTTTGGTTTGTTTTTTGGCCGTACAAAAAATGAACAAGACAAGAAGATAAGAAGCCGCCTGGATTCTGATATGTCTCCTTTGGTTGTCTTTGGGCTGTCCCTTTTGTCTTGATACAAAAGAGACGAAAAGATCAAGAAAAATTTAACTCTATCAATTTGATAGCTGGGAGCATTGATCGGGTGAGTAGACAAACCAATTTCAGACAGAAATTCGTTCTGTTTTGCAGCTATTGCCTTGAAAAGAATGTGCCACATCGTAGCGTACAGGAGATCAAACATAAGATGGGCGATAGCCCCGCTTCCAACCATTAACCATGTTACCTATAACAAAAGTCTTCGGTGATACGTAGAATTATTCGTGTCTCGTAATTCTAATTAAATTGAAGACCCATGATCTATACATTAATTATAAATAGTATCGCTGTGTACCTGGCGGCAAAATTTTTGGATGGGGTTGAAATCAAAGGGTTTGCCAATGCAGTCATTGTTGCGATCTTGCTGGCTGTTATCAATACAATCGTCAAGCCGATCATCATATTTCTTACCCTGCCTGTAACTATCCTCACGCTTGGGCTATTTATTTTTGTGATTGATGCCTTGCTGTTAATGTTGGTGGATGAGCTAACATCCGGATTAAAAATAAGGAGCTTCGGCTGGGCGCTTGTTTTCGGTATTATACTCTCCATCATGAATGGATTTTTATTCTGGATATTTTAATTTGGAACTTATGAGTTCGGCTATCCATTAATAGGGTATAACAACTGGGAAATTTCAACAACAAGTTTAGAAATAAGGGAATAAAGCTAGTCTTTTAATGAGTTATTACTACAGATTTGCCCCTGTCACCATTCTTTTGGTACTGACAGCTGGTTTATTTGCCGGGTGTTCGGTTTTTAAACAAACAGCAAAGCAAAAAAAATCTGGTTCCTCTACTTCCGGGGAATCCGATTTTAAATCTTATAGTAAAGTCATCACAGATGAAGCCCAAACAGATGAAGGGCTTTTCGACGTCCACAAAGTGGATGGAGATTACTATTATGAGATCCCCGACAGCCTGTTGAATCGTGAACTGTTATTGGTGAGCCGAATTTCGGGGACAACACAAAATCTGAGTTTTGGTGGGGCCGGAATGAAAGCGAGATCCCAGCAGGTCGTCCGCTGGCAGCGGAAAGATGACAAAATATTGCTTCGTCACGTTTCCTACGAGAGTGTAGCTGATCCCG
>JBEPXS010000319.1:0-4472 GCA_041641755.1 Balneolaceae bacterium | reverse complement strand
ATTATCGTCCTCGTCTGTGGTGACTATCCTCCACTTGGTCCATTCACCAGCCTCATATTCTGTAAGCTCCATATTATATCCAAAGCTGTTGAACATGTAGGTAAACAGCATGGGATACATCTGTGCTCCAGACATCCGGGCAAAAGCCCCTCCGCTATAGTCTACCTGTGCTGCCATACGAGCTTCCTTCACTTCGCCATTGTCAGTGGGCAGGGTAACAGTCATAGTGGTTGGCAGATATTCCGAAGCCATTACCGTTACGCTGTGAATGCCCACCGTTCCAAAGCGGAGTGTGGCCATTCCGGAATCATCTGTAGAGGTAGCTTTATTATTACTGGCTTCGACAGAGGCTCCGGGTATGGGATCTCCGTTTTGATCCACAACTTTAAAATTTACTTTATGAACAGGTACTTTATTTAGGAGTTCTGTACCTGGAGTACATCCCACAATAAGACCCGTAATTAGCAGAAAGCTCACAATTTTGAGCGTATCAATACACTTAGAAAAAGTATGAATTTCCATATATTCCCCCGATTTAAAGGTTTGACGCCTAAAGGCTAATTTTGTATTTGTATATGCGTAATGTTGTACCTAAATGGGTCACTCCAAACAAAAATATTAATACTGAAGTCTGATAAATACTGTTAAGATGGCTGTGAAAAAGAAAGATATAAATATTACTGTTGAACTTGATGAAGAGGATATTCCCGAACGCATTGTGTGGGATGCCAGTGATATGGGTGGCTCGGAGGCTGCCACCTGCCGGGCAATGTTTCTTTCCATGTGGGAGCCAGAAGAAAAAGATACTCTCAAACTGGACCTCTGGACCCGGGATATGACTATTGACGAGATGAAAATATTTTTCCATCAAACGCTGGTGACGATGGCCGATACTTTGACTCGTTCTACCAAAGAGGAAGAAATGGCTGAAGATATGCGTGACTTTTGCTCTTATTTTGCTGATAAAATGGAGATTATTGACTGAGTACGGAAACCGGATATTGGAGATCGGGGACCGTTTCTTTTAAATCTGTATTTGCCTGAATCTATTTGGTCTGGGTTCGATATAATTTTCTGAAGTCAAGGCATCCTCTTAAAAGAGAACTTTTGCAAAACCAACTGTCATTGCGAATGAAATGAAGCAATCTCCCAATCAGAGCCTTTAAAGGGGATTGCTTTCCCGAAAGCTCATCGGGGAAATGACAATCTGGTGAAAGCAAGGTTTTACAAAGCCCTCTTAAAACCATATTACCGAGTCATCTCGACCCCAAGGTAGAGGCCTTTGTTGAAATGGGGTGCCCTCGGATACAAAGATCTCTCATTCCACAGGCTCTATTCGAGATGACTGGAGGATAGCATTTATTCCTATTCTTATTTTACTTTATATAGTCTCTCATACAAGTAAGGATTAGTTGGTTGGGCTATCCGGGTATCTGAATCAGTTTCTTATAAAGAGTAGCTACTTCAGGGAAATGTACTGTAGGAATAGTTTAAGTCAGGTGCGATAAAGAATAGATCCAAAAGAAACGGCGCTTTCTCGTTCAGTTTCATCCCACAGATCGTATGAAAGTTGTTCCCCTTTAATCGCAGGACTTGAGCTTAAAAACGTATAGAGTGGAGCAAATCCACAAACGCGGTAAGGATCGAGATCGTCTTTCATAAGGTTTAGCAGTGCCCTGGTGTCTCCCTGCCGGGCATATTTAATAAACATTTTGTCAAAACTGCGAACAGCTTTGAACATCTCTGCAGCAGGTTTATCATCCCCGAATTTTTTACCTATGTGTGAGAGGTCACCACTGATCAGAAACAGGGTCTCCTCATCTTCACCATATTTTGACCGAAGGTAGTTACTGAAATTTTCAACCTGTGTACCAAGATGTCCATCTTCCATTAGCAGAAGCTGGTCGAAACTACGAATCAGGATCGGTACAATAGAAAAGTTGTGATCCCATAGAAAACTTAGAAAAAGCAGGTGAAGTTCAATGCTATGCTCAATACGGTGGGCCCGGTCTTTATCAGTAACTCCCAGCTCGTCGGGTTGAGCCAGCAGCTCGTAAATCGCCTCGGTATCAGCCTCTATGGTATCAAGCGGCATCTCAAAGTCTTTATGGGATACAATAAAGGGCTTGTTTTCATACAGGTCGGGATACATGCCGGAGTAGTGAGAAGTAGCCAGGAAAATAACCCGTTTGGGTTGAAGTTCTTTGAGAGAGGAAAAAGCTTTCACATAGCTATCAAGACCAACCCGTGGATCAATATGAGGGGCATATAGTGCTTTTACATTTTTATTCTTCGTACCGGTTTGTTCGTGTTTTGCAAATGCTTCCTCAAGGAACGTCCGAAGTTCTCCGGGATCCGCCGGGTATGAAGTACCCGCAGAAGATGATTTGTGTGTATCGGACGACTCATACTCCTGCTCAACTCTGTTGGCATGCTGTTGAAAATGGGGAGTCAATAACAGCCGGTGTTTGTCAAGAAACTGGATATATTGCAATACCTGGTCGGGGGTAACCCCTTCGCCGAGATATGGCCTGAGTTGCTCAATACTTTTTTGGCCATCGAGCATGGAAAGCAGTGGCCCGATCTGGCGCTCTATGGCAAAGTCGGGAGTGGTATATCCGAGGGCATCATGGAAATAGAGGTAGGTTTCTCCATCTCGTTTAACCGGGATGATATCCAGTTCGGGTCGAAGCCGGGGTAGAGGTTTCTTTTTTGAATTAAAAAGCGTTCCGTTTTTATTCATTCTCGTTTTCTTGTTCTCTCATTTTCCGACATTCACATTTCTTCCCATACTTCACACAAATTGGATGGTCGGGCGGTTCTGAAAGGCGAGCCTTACAAGCTTCGCGCCCATGATGGATAAACAGGTGTGACAGGTTGGTCCAGTGCTCCCTTGGAAACAGAGCCATCAGGTCACGTTCAATTTTATCGGTATTTTTCTTTTCCTCCGTGAGACCAAACCGGTTGGATAATCTCCTTACATGGGTATCTACAACTACCCCTACATTGGTTTCAAAAGCGTTACCCAGCACTACATTAGCTGTTTTACGTGCCACACCGTACAATTCCAGCAGATCCTCCATATTTTGGGGTACCTCCCCGTTGTGTTTCTCAACAATAATCTGTGAAGATTGTTTCAACGCCTTGGCTTTGTTCCGGTAAAAGCCCGTCGAGCGAACCAGTTCTTCGAGTTCCTGGATCGGTGCTTCCGCCATCATTTCAGGTGTGGGATAGGCTTCAAAAAGATCCGGGGTTACTTTATTTACACGCACATCGGTGCACTGGGCGCTCAGGATGGTTGCAATTAATAACTCAAAAGCGTTGCGGTGGTCGAGTGCACAATGCGGATTGGGATAGTGTTCAAACAGCTCGTCCAGCAATTGCCGGGCGTAGGCCTTTTCTTTTTCACTCTTCTCGTGCAAATTCGGGAGTTTGTTTTTCTTTGCTGTGGAGTCTGATGAAGCCATAAGTGCGTTTGTTAACGAGTTTTCCCGTAGATTATTAATTATGATATCGGAGTGTAAAAATTGATGCACAAAATTATAAAGTGTGGGGACATTTACAATTCAAACTGTTTACTGCGTTGATCAAAATTTGTTCGGGATTTTTATGTGCTACACACTTGCGAAGTATCTCGCACATTGCCACGACTTTTTGATAACAGTCTATATTATTTTCAAACAAAGCTTTTTCTTTTTTGCTTGCATTTTTAGGCATATTTTTTTTAAGATTGGCATCTCAAAATATAATTTATTGAAACAGTTCAAATGAGTATAACCGTTTCTAACCTGACCAAAGAGTACGGTCCTCAAAAAGCTGTTAATGATATTTCATTTGAGGTGAAAACGGGGGAGATCCTCGGTTTTTTGGGGCCGAATGGTGCTGGTAAAAGCACCACTATGAAAATCATCACCTGTTTTATAAGTCCTACCGAAGGGGATGTGAGTTTGAACGGCAATAGCATCTACGAAGATCCAAGAACGGTGCGGAGTCGGATCGGATATCTGCCCGAGAATACCCCCCTCTACACCGATATGACCATTGTGGATTACCTGAAGCTTTCGGCACGCCTGCAGGAGATGCCGGCAGATCGTATCATGCCACGTATCCGGGAGATGATAGATATCTGTGGACTGGGACCGGAAAAGCACAAGTTTATCGGGGAGTTGTCCAAAGGATATCGGCAGCGTGTGGGTCTGGCTCAGGCGCTGATCCATGATCCCGAAGTGCTCATCCTCGATGAACCAACCACCGGTCTGGATCCCAACCAGATTGCAGAAATTCGATCACTGATCAAGGAGATCGGTAAAGAAAAGACTGTGATGCTGAGCTCCCACATTCTGAAAGAGGTGGAGGCTACCTGTGATCGTATCCTGATTATTAATGAGGGGAAACTAGTAGCCGACGGTTCCACCCGGGAACTCCGCCAGCGTGCCCAGGGGGCCGACCAGTTGCTGGTACAGGTCCGGGGC
>JBEPXS010000318.1:0-4475 GCA_041641755.1 Balneolaceae bacterium | reverse complement strand
TGTTAAACGGCTGAATGAGTTTACCCGACAAATTGAACAAACATTTGACAAAAATATTGCTGAAGGTCAACCGGCAACTGCAAAGACAAAAGTTTCCCAGCAGCCTGCGTCTAACGCCACAGATGGGAATTGGAAAACGTTTTGGATTGCACCGAAAGCTAACAACTCTTCCAGCCTGACTATAAATCTAAAAAAACAGAGAACCTTTGACCATATTGTTCTCCAGGAATATATTCCACTCGGGCAGCGTATTGCTAAATTCAATATTTCTGTACTACTTAAAGGGAAATGGCGGCAAGTCGCTAAAGGTACAACAATTGGGCATAAACGAATCCTTCAAATCGATAAGGTAACAACTGATCGGGTACGGATAAATATCAAAAAATCATATGGCCGGGCCACGCTTAACGAAATAGGACTTTACCACAGCGACTAGTCATAGCCCAGCACTTTTTTAACGAAACAAGAATATCCTTGCCAACCAAAAATCAATGAACATTATGGGACTTAGAATCTGCTCTTTTTTTCTTGTCACTATTATAATAATGGGATGTACAATTTCAGAACCACCAATCGGAGGAGACATTCAAGTTATACCCAAACCTGCTGAGTTAACCACACACTCTGGTGCGTTTAAACTTTCGCCCGATATGGCAATTGTTATTGATGAAAATGATGAAGAATTAACCCGTTTAGGCCAGAATCTCGCAGCGTTGATCAATTCTGCCACCTGGTACGACATCCCGGTTACCACTTCCGCAAATTCGGGAAACAACATTCGACTCACTATTGACAGCAATGCCTCTTCTTATGAAAATGATGAATCTTATGCCCTGACAGCTGGAGAAGATGGAGTGACGATCCAGGCATCTTCTGCACACGGTATCTTCTACGGAATCCAAACGCTGCGTCAACTGCTTCCACCTGAAATTGAGCATACCGATCCATCACTGGTCCCGCAGGATGTGGAATGGACAATACCTGCTGTTGAGATTGAGGACTATCCGCGCTTCCCCTACCGGGGAATGCATCTTGATGTAGCCCGGCATTTTTTTCCGGTTGAATTTGTAAAACAGTATATCGACATGCTTGCGATGTACAAGATGAACCGCTTCCACTGGCATTTGACAGAAGATCAGGGCTGGCGCATCGAAATTGAAAAATATCCCCGGCTCACCGAAATAGGTGCCTGGCGCGATTCCACGTTGGTTGGACATCATGGCTCAGGCATATATGACGGAGAGCGATATGGCGGATTTTATACACAGGAAGAGATCCGCGAGGTAGTGGAATATGCTCAAGACCGTTACATAACCATCATACCTGAAATTGAGATGCCGGGACACTCGAGCGCAGCGCTTGCCGCATATCCACAATTCGGCTGCAAAAAAAACGGCGACTATCACGTGCAGACGACATGGGGTATTTTTGAAGACATTTATTGTCCTAAAGAAGAGACCTTCCGGTTTCTGGAAGATGTTTTGACGGAGGTAATGGCACTTTTCCCCAGCGAGTACATTCATATTGGCGGTGATGAGGCCCCAAAAGCCCAATGGGAGGAAAGTGAAATAGCCCAGCAGGTTATTGAACGGGAAGGACTTGAAGATGAACACGAACTTCAAAGCTACTTCATAACCCGGATGGAAAAGTTTCTTAATGCCAACGGCCGGCAGATCATCGGCTGGGATGAAATCCTGGAAGGCGGACTGGCACCCAACGCCACGGTGATGAGCTGGCGGGGCACCGAAGGAGGTGTCGCTGCAGCAAAACAGGGCCATGATGTAGTGATGACTCCGACCTCTCACCTGTACCTGGATTACTACCAAGCCAATTCAGATACCGAGCCGCTCGCGATCGGTGGATTCACTACACTTGAAAAAACCTACTCTTTTGAACCGGTCCACGATGAACTGACCGCGGAGGAAGCCCAATACATTTTGGGGGCACAGGGTAACTTGTGGACGGAATACATCAAGTCTGGTGATAAAGCAGAGTATATGGCTTACCCACGGGCCATGGCCATTGCTGAGTTGGATTGGACACCAAAATCGAAGAAAAATTTCAATCTGTTTTGGCGTAGTCTCCAAAGCCATTTCAAACGCTTCAACATAATGGATATCAATGCCGCAGAACACTACCGGGGCAAAATGCCATCCTTAAACAAGTAATTTCATCGCGGCTTATTTCCGATAGTAAGACCAAGAACAAAAATATGGTTTAAGAAAAACTTAATATTACATCCTATACCGCCGATAAAATTAGTGGAGCGATCCATTAACACCGGAAATAGTTGACTCAGGTGACATACAAGGCGATCAGCCGGAATATCCAGAGTCTCGTTTTTTCAGAAATCGATCGAAATTGTTCACAACAGGCAATATTGATCTGGCATTTTTGTTTTATTATATAGATAATACATCTACAGGGCTTTTTAATACACAAGTTGGAGTGTAACAGATGGCAAAACTACCTTACAAATACGGGATAATTATATCTTTTCTGTTCTTATTAACAGGAACAATCAACAATAGTCAATCTAAATCTGTATTCATACAGAACCACTTGGCGTATGACGTTTCCCAATCGACAGCGACGGATTCATTTTACTCTCCAAATAAATACCGAGAAAAACTAAATACACTTGCCAATTATTTTGAACAATACGGATATAACATCCACGACCTTTTTAACGACTCAAGGTTTGAAATTTATGAGGAGATTGGCGACAGGTTTAAAAATTCCGCAGAGAGAAAATCGGTCAGCTATGAAAAATATAAACAGGTACTTGGGTTTAAATACAAGCAACAAAATATTATTGGGTTTGTTAACAAACATGTTGCCCAGCTAAACAAAGCTGAGCAGACCTACGGTATTTCTAAATATGTTATTTCTGCAATCATCGGTATTGAATCGGACTTTGGCAAAAATTTTGGCAGTTATAATCCCTTTAACTCCTATGTATCGATGTATGTAGTTGATTACCGTGGGGATTTTGCCCGGGCCCAGCTTAAAGAACTGCTGGAGTTCACCAGCCGCAATCAACTTGATGTATTTGACTTAAAATCCAGCTATGCGGGGGCTATGTCTTACGGACAGTTTATTCCCTATTCTATAAACAAGTGGTTTGTCGGGAAGGATATTTTCAATATCGACAATAATATCCTCTCAATTGCCAACTACCTCTCCTACTTTAAAAAACGAACCGGGAGTATTGAAAAAGCTGTTCTCCGGTATAATCCCAGTAGTCTATATACCGAGGCCGTACTGGATTTGGCCAACATAACAGAACAACATTTTACCAGCAGTAGCCGGTAGATAAAAACTGCTGAGCGCCTCCTCTGAGTATGGCGTAAAAACAAGACAAGACTGTCCTCTCTTTTTTCTAATCTGGAACTAATTTTAACTATAGAACATGATCACACTTCTCTGTGTGACCAACAGATATAAAAGCTTTTAACGTCAGTTCAAGATAGGAAATGTATGTTATGCCGGAATAGAAGTTACTTCTACGATCGCCTGACGATAAAATCATCGGGCTGAAAGCGTACAAGCACACTGATTCCATTAGTGAATGATGGGTTGAAAGAGCTTTCTACAGCTAGTTTAACCTGAGTTCGAGATAAAAATCTGTTTGAAAAAATCTTCATAAGGATCAGTTTTATTTAGAACATGCTTTTAAAAAGAGGTTCCGTACACCATCCCCCTGCCTTTCGGCATAACGAATCGTGAGCGGAGGACGGAGGGTGGCCAGGAGTAAATCATACCGATTGGATCGTTTGAGGCACATAGCAAACGCGACGACCATTGATTTGGTCCCGCCCGCAGGCCTCAGCCGGGTTCAGGATTCTCAGCCGACGATCTTTTGGGTCACTTTTTTGATCGCTCAATAATAGTGACAGAATAACGCTACCAGCTATTGTTATCGAACTAAGGTTTTCATGAACAACCGCTCTTGTTCATTTTTATAATAAAAAGCCTCACTCCCAAACCGGGAGTGAGGCTTTAATTTTTCAGGTACTTAAACCTGAGTGGATTTAGGCGCGGACGTGGCTTACATCATGCCGCCCATGCCGCCCATTCCACCCATTCCTCCTGGCATACCTCCACCGGCTGGGGGTCCACCATTGTCGTCATCATCGTCACCTTTACTAGGTTTATCAGAGACGAGAGCTTCGGTTGTCAGCATCAAGCCGGCAACAGAAGCGGCGTTTTCAAGCGCAGTGCGTGCTACTTTCGTAGGGTCAATTACACCGGCTTTAATCAGATCTTCGTACTCTTCGGTGCGAGCGTTATAGCCGAAGGCATCTTTACCCTCCTTCACTTTCTGCACAACGATAGATCCTTCAGAACCAGCGTTATTGGCTATCGTTCGAAGTGGAGCTTCAAGCGCCCGTCGAATAATTTCGAAGCCAACTTCCTGATCCGGATTTTCGCCTTTCAGGCCTTCAAGTGCTTTCTGAGCTCGGATGAAAGCA
>JBEPXS010000317.1:0-4475 GCA_041641755.1 Balneolaceae bacterium | reverse complement strand
AGTCTGGAGCATGCTAAAAAAAATGATCTCAGCATTCCCGTTAATGGAAAAGAGGTTGTGATCGGCTGATATGCCCAAAAATCTGTACAGGAACCAGGTTCGTGTACGCATTTGCGGCCTTTTGGTGCAGCAAGATGCTCTTCTTTTGGTGAAGTTACACTCTCCTGTAACAGACAATTTGGTATGGGTGCCACCCGGTGGTGGACTGGAGTTTGGTGAAACTGCCAATGAGTGTCTGCAGCGGGAATTCCGTGAAGAAACCGGTCTTAGTATTAAGGTCGGATCTCTGCGTCATATCAATGAGCTGGTAAAACCTCCTTTTCACGCGTTGGAATTCTATTTTAATGTTTTCAGGAAAGCGGGAGAACTTAAACTTGGGAATGATCCCGAACACCCAATCGACGATCAATTTTTGGAAGACCTCCAGTTTATCCCTTTTGAACAGATCAACTCCATACCAGTTTCTCCCAAATTTCTTGAAACACAATTCGTCAATGATTATCAAGCAGGAGTAAATGACATAAGTATTAGTTACTCTTCAAATGATCCTTAAAAGCTATTATTTAATTTCGATCCCTTTTACTTCCAGCGGCGTTTGTTAAACATTTATTTTTAATTTTTGTAGATCAGTCATCCATGAACCTCTTGTTCAGAAAAGAGCTACTGTTCATATTTTGTATTGTTTTGGGAGCCAGTTGCCAACATAGTCAGAACAGGACTACCATTATTGAAAATGTGCGGGGATACACTTTTTATGAGGGTGAACTGGAAGAGTTTTCCAGTATCGCATTTCGACAAGGTAAAATTGTAGATGTAGCAATTCAGGGGCCTCTCGAGATTATTTCACAAAAAGCAACAGTGATTGATGGCGAAGGACGAGTAATGCTACCGGGTCTGATCGATGCCCATGGACACGTCATGGGATTGGGCTATAAAGAGATTGATGTAGATCTGTCCGGAACTGAGTCACTACCTGAAGTGATGGACTCACTTAGTAGTTATGCTTCAGAATATCCTGAGTTATCCTGGATACGAGGGCGGGGGTGGAATCACACCCACTGGGCTGTTGACCGGTTTCCAACAGCGGAAGAGCTGAATGAGGTTGTTAATGACCGTCCGGTATGGCTGGAACGGGTGGACGGTCATGCAGGATGGGCCAATAGTAAGGCGATGGAACTGGCGGGAATTACTGCTGAGACCGAAGCACCGGGAGGGGGTAAAATTATTCGTTACAAGGACGGTACACCCACAGGTATTTTTATAGATAAAGCGATGGATCTTATTGAGTCCGAAATACCGCAAAGAACCCCAAAAGGACGGGAGCTGGCACTGACCAAAGCGTTGCAGCAGATGCGTGTCCACGGTCTTACAAGCGTACATGATGCCGGAATTGATACTACGACATGGGCGCTATATAAGCAGTTTGCTGACCAGGGAAAGATGACCACGCGTATTTACGCTATGATTAGTGGTACAGGTAAAAACTTTAAACGCCTTGCTGATGATGGTCCGATCACATCTTATGGAGATGATCTGCTGGCATTAAGAAGTATTAAAGTATATGCTGACGGTGCGCTTGGCAGCCGGGGTGCTGCACTTCTGGAACCGTACAACGATGATCCGGATAACAGCGGACTGCTGTTTTTAACCGAACAAGAGTTGAATAACAAGATTGCGGAGGGAATAGCAAGAAACTACCAGGTGAATATTCATGCAATCGGTGACAGGGCAAACCGTATAGTGTTAAATGCTTTTGAAAATGTAAAAGGATTGTTCGGTGAACAAGGGCTGCGGCACCGGATTGAACACGCACAGGTGGTTGATACGACTGATATTTCCCGTTTTAAAGAGCTTAGCATCATTGCTTCTATGCAGCCCACCCATGCCACAAGCGATATGAATATGGCAGAAGAACGTATCGGCACCGATCGTATGAAAGGAGCTTATGCCTGGCAACGTTTCCTGAATCAGGGTACCGTGATAGCTGCTGGATCTGACTTCCCGGTGGAACATGTGAATCCGTTTTATGGACTTCATGCTGCTGTCACCCGGCAGAATCATGAAGGGGAACCCAAAAGAGGTTGGTATGCCGGGCAGGCGATGAGCAGAAAGCAGGCGTTCCGTGCCTTCACCCTTGATGCTGCTTATGCCGCTTATCAAGAGGATATATTAGGCAGTCTTGAACCGGGCAAGTGGGCTGACTTTATTCTCGTCGATCGCGATTATTTTGAGATTCCTGCAAATGAAATATGGAAAATCAACGTTTTGGAAACCTGGCAGGCCGGCCAACAAGTGTATGATGTATCGGATTAATATTAACCTTCAGGAAATACAGGAATCTGACAAGTCAATTCTTTAATTTCGGATTCCTGAAAATTTTGAATTGACTCCCTCTTGGGAAGCTCCTAAACCATGAACATACGTCTTCAACAGCTAAATCCTACAATTGGTGATCTTAATAATAATGTCCGGTCCATAAAGCAGGCAATTCAACAGGCAGAGGCTGATAATATAGACCTGCTGGTGTTGCCGGAATTAACCGTTTGCGGTTATCCGCCAATGGATCTGCTGGAACGTGATGCTTTTCGTGAGGCAGTGTACAACGCAAACAGGGAGATTGTCAGGGAGGTTGGTTCCATCACTGTCATTTTTGGCTCGGTCACACCAAATGTTTCAGGTACTGGACGGCAATGTTTTAATTCAGCGTTGGTAGTAAGGCAGGGATCAGTTGTGGCGCAGATCAACAAAACACTGCTGCCCACCTATGATGTATTTGATGACCTGCGGTATTTTGAGCCCAACGATCATTTTGAATGTGTGGAAATTGAAGGAATAAAGCTTGGAATTACGATCTGTGAAGATATATGGTATAATGAAAACGACATTCAATATCATACCTATCAAATAAATCCGGCAGAAGAGCTGGTAACCCGCGGAGCCCGGGCTATTTTTAATATATCCGCTTCTCCATTCACTAAAACCAAGCCGGAAAGCCGTGCCGGCATGCTGCAAGATCATGCCCGACGTTTTGGAGTGCCCGTGTTTTACAGTAATCAAGTCGGGGCCAATACGGAACTGGTTTTTGATGGTGATACAATGGTAATTAGCAGCCAGGCTGATATTATCGCCCGGGCACCACTTTTTGAGGAAAATTTTGTGGATGTTGAATGGGATCATACTAATGATGTGGTGCAAAATATCGGCCAACAACCACATGAGGTCCCGTCGAAACCGGAAGGAATATTTAAAGGGCTGGCATTTGGACTCCGGGATTATCTTCGGAAAACCGGGATCGCCGAAAAGGTGGTACTTGGCCTCAGTGGTGGAATTGACTCGACAATGGTGGCTTGCATTGCGGCCGAAGCATTGGGTCCCCGGAATGTTGTGGGTATCACCATGCCATCGGAGTTTTCATCAAAAGGAAGTATAAGTGATTCCGAGAGACTGGCTCAAAATCTGGGTATCGAACTCCATAAGTTATCTATTAAGGACATCTACGATCGGTTTGAAGATACGCTGGCCCCACTGTTTAAGGGAACCTCATTTGGTGTTGCCGAAGAAAATTTACAGAGTCGCATCAGAGGAATGTTGCTAATGGCAATGGCAAACAAATTTGGCTATATGCTGCTGAATACCGGTAATAAATCGGAGATGGCTACGGGCTATTGTACGCTTTATGGGGATATGAACGGAGGACTCGGTGTGCTTAATGATGTGTACAAAACCGAAGTTTATGAGATGGCTCGCTGGCTAAACAGGTATTATTACAAGGATGAGATAATACCTCAGACAGTCATTGAAAAATCTCCAAGTGCGGAATTACGTCCCGACCAAAAAGATTCCGACAGTTTGCCCGCGTATGAGGTATTGGATTCAATTCTGTATCGGTATATCGAGAAACAACAATCAGCCGAAGCAATTGCCGGGGAGGGGTATGATCTGGATATGGTAAAAAGAATGGTAGCCAAAGTGGACTATAACGAATTCAAGCGATTCCAGGCTACACCCGGACTAAAGGTCTCAACAAAAGCTTTTGGCAGTGGTCGCCGATGGCCAATAGTTCAGGGATGGACCCGTCATCAGTAATGGCCGGATAGGGTTGTTGCTGTAAATTTTAAACAGAATGTTGCACAAATATGGACGTAATCTTTAATTTTAATTCGATTTTATCAATTTTTACGCTAACTTGAACCCAAATCTCATCTAAAAAAAGTTTAAAATTACGGCACGGCATGCAGACGCAAACACGGTTTTTTTGTATTGTAACTATCCTTTTGTTAATAAGTTTCATTTCGTTTAACGCACAAGCACAAGACTCAGATCCTGAATTTGAAGAGGCATCAATTGAGAAGGAATTACTTCCTTATAACAACCCGATGCAACCTTCCTCACTTGAGTTTTCCGATTCCAGTGAACCGGATGTAAAGGCACTGGATGAATTCCAAAAAGAGATTCTGAATCGAATTGCGGGTATC
>JBEPXS010000316.1:0-4478 GCA_041641755.1 Balneolaceae bacterium | reverse complement strand
TGACTGACTGATAATTTATAGCTAATATTTCCTGCATCTCTTCATAACTCATTCCGTTATAGTACCGAAGGAACAGTACCTCTTTTTGGCGATCGGGCAGATGCTCAATCGCCTGGAGCAATTCATCTTTCTGTTCATGTTCAAGCTCACGTTTGATTATAATCTCTTCCGCAGAAAACTGAAGGGATTCCAGATTGTCTACCTGGTCTTCATCAAGAAACGAAGTACGGGAATCACTTTTTAGTTCCCTCATTAACATTCGCCGTAGTGCAACCAGCAAATACCCTTTTATAGAATTGACACTTGACAGCCGTTCCCGGCGTTCCCAAAGTTTTACAAAAAGCTCCTGAATGGTATCTTTAACCAGCTCGGGTTGGCCGCTTAACTTTAGCCCATACCCATACAGATCGCTATAAAAAAGTTTAAATACACGTTCATAGGCGCTTACATCACCCTCCAAAAACCTATTCCAAAGATCTTTGGTATCAATTGAATCTTTTGATATTTGATCTGCCTCTTTCCACATAAGCTTACTCGACTATAGCGTTAAAACATCCAAATATTTTGTGTTAGTTTTGTTATTAATGAACTGTGGATCTACCGAAAAACAGATCGGCATTTCAAACTCTGTTCACGGTAAGAACTGCGTCCATTTTTAATACCAATTAATAAATCACTTTTCCTGTACCCTTCAGACCACTCAACCATTCTTTCAGTATCGGTATCATATTTTAATCCGACACCTGCTATTCTATAACAACGCTCATGTTTAAAGCACGATGACCCCGATGCTTAGTAATACTAATTTTAAAATTATGAGCTTTATGGTGTAGAACTGCCTTTCCTTTTAGGTCTTTACATTCTGTAGACGGGTAGCTCGTTTAAAAATTACCCATCCCTTCTAAAAATATATTTTGAAGTAGTACATCATATACCGGGAATGTAAAACGTAACTTGTTTTTCACAAACCAGCATAAATACTATTATATGTATTCTACAAAATTATCTGCTCTTAAAAAAGTTTTAAGAGAATTTTATCTCAATTCTAACCTAACATTTTGTTTATCGCTATTTGAATTCTAAAGAGATGGTGAAATGCCTGTTTTTGCAAATTCTTCAAACACCTGATCAAATTCATCAATCTTATTGTCCCAGTCTAAATGAGCATTGATCGTCTGCAATGAATTTTTAGGTAATGGCTTGGTACCTCCCGTAATCAAATCCTTCAGGTAGCGAAACAGATCATCTTCAGTTTCATATAGCACGGGTGCATGTAAAAGTGGTTTTTGCAAACTTTGGGGAATTAATTCCGGATAATGCAGACGGGCAGGTAGTAAAGGATGGCAACCGCAGTAAATAGCTTCCATAATAGCCACACAGAAGAATTCATACGTTGCTGTAGATACTACTATATCCCCACTATGCAGTAATTTGCTATAATTTTCTTTGTTCTCGACATACCCAAAATGGGTAATGTGCCTGCCATAACGCTGCCAGGCCTTCTCAAACTCTTCCGGCTTTTCATGCTGCGTATCTCCCGCCAGAATCAGGTCAAATTTCAAATCGATATCATTTAACCTGTTAAGCACCCTGAAAAACATTGCCGGGTTTCGGTCGAACTGCCAACGCTGGTTCCAGACAATTACAGGATGTTCATTTAAATGCCGGGTATCTGGTTCGGAATCAAACCGCTTCAGATCTAATCCGGGATACAGCACAATACTTTTTTGAACTATATTGTCCAGTGTGTTATAGTGCTTGTCTTCCGGATGATTTTCTAAAAAACCCGGTAAAGCCCGCATCACATCATCTTTGTGAAATTTTGAAGAAAAAATGAGCCGGTCGGCTGCAAGCATGCTCAGGTAATTGATGTAGCAGTAGGTCAAGTCCCTTTCTACATCTTCGGGTATGGGCTGGGTAAACTGGTTTTCATGCATATACATAATTTTGGGAACCTCTGAAAACCGAGGATTGGTAAGAGCAAGGAAGGCCGGGAGATTGGTCATACTACTTACAAATAACAGATCTATCTCTTCCTCTACCTCCTTGACCATTCCGGCCAGAGCTACCGAATCCCCGTGCATTCGCCACTTCCATCCTTTATAGCTCAGATTGATCGGGATAATGTTATGGCGTGAGTGCTTTTTCAGCCCCTTTAAAAAAGCTTTGTGTGATCCGCTGTAGAACGGCTCAACTGCAAGTATATTCATGCTTTTAAAATTTGAGGGATTGGCCCTTTAGTAGCCATCTACAGATAGTGTCTAAATTCGGCCGCTAAAAAATTTGCTGATTACCTGAATCGTGATTCGATATCTTCGAGACCAATATAAACGATTGTCGGCTTATTCAAAGGATCTTTGTACGGTTCCCGGCAGGCGAACAGTTGATCAATCAACCCTTCCATCTCTGGATTAGACAACCGTTTCCCTTTGGTGATAGCAGTCTTGGACGCAAACACCACCGCAAGCTTGTGGCGTTCATCCAGGTCCAGTTTTCCTTCCAGTTCCTGATATTGATGCAGCATCGATTTTAACACCGATTGCTCATCTCCAATATCGATATCTGCAGGGACCCCGTTTATCATAGCGGTATTGCCACTCATCAACTGAATATTGAAACCCATACGCTGCATGGTACCGTGCAACTCTTTTAGGAGTGAAAAATCAGTTGCCGAAAGTTCTACTGTTTGAGCAAACAGCAGTTGCTGGGTACTGGGCAACGCCGATTCAGTTGCATTCAGTGCTTTTTCATAGATAATACGTTTATGCGCGGCATGCTGATCTATCATACACAATCCGGAACGAGTTTGTGTTAAGATATAACTATCATGGAGCTGCCAAAAGTTACCGTCCTGTGTGCGATCCGGCTGCCCCTCCTTAGATTCGGATTGGTCGGATTGTTCCTCTTGCTGGTATAGTTGCCGGGCAAACCGGTCGCCGGATTCTTTTTTGGAAGAAGACTCGTAGTTAATACGTGATGGGAACTGGACAGGCCCCTCCTGTCTTGATTTCCCACCACGAGTACTTCCGCTTCCACCTCGAAACGTAAAATCACTACTGAATCCGGAATTAAAGTCAGCAGGCCGGTCCCCCTTCTGGTCGGGATCCTCTACCTGGGGGACCATAAAGTGCTCGTTCAATGCCTTCTTTACGACCGACTTTACCAGCTTGATAATACTTCTCTCATCCTCAAACTTCACCTCCTCCTTGGCGGGATGCACATTTACATCCACTTGCTGGGGATCTATATCCAGAAATACTGCAAAAAACGGGTACTCATTCTCCCCCATCCAGGGATCGTAAATACTGAGTACAACATGCGTTAAGTACCGATGCTGAAAGGGACGATTGTTGACGAACAGAAACTGCTCTCCCCTGCTCTTTTTGGTAAGCTTGGGATCGGAAAGAATACCTCTTACCGTTACATAACTTGTATCTTCCTTAAACTCCAGCAGGCTGGCTTTATAGCTTTTACCAAACATAGCTGCAATTCGTTCTTTCATTGGTTGTCCGGCTGCCAGATCGTAAATTTCGTCGGTGTCTGCAATTACTTTAAACCCGATGTCGGGGTGTCCCAATGCTGACTGCTGGATCGCCTTGAGGATATGGCGGAACTCAGTGGCATCGGTCTTAAGAAATTGTCGGCGGGCGGGTACGTTGAAAAACAGATTCCGAACGGCCACCGAAGTACCATTATCAACAGCTGCAGGTTTAAATTCTTTCTCTTCCCCACCCCATATCTCATATTCATACCCCATTTCATCTTCCGGACGCTTACTCTTCAGGGTTACCTGGGCTACCGAAGCAATGGAGGCCATCGCTTCTCCGCGAAATCCCAGTGTGCGTACCCTGAAAAGATCATCTACAGAATTTATTTTGGAAGTGGCGTGCTGTTCAAAACAGAGGCGAATATCTTCCTCACCCATTCCACAACCATTATCAATAACCTGAATGAGAGTACGACCGGCATTCTGGATAACAATTTTAATCTGGTCTGCCCCCGCATCAATGGCGTTATCCAGCAGTTCTTTAACCACGGAGGCCGGTCTTTGAATAACCTCTCCGGCGGCAATTTTATTGGATACTTCGGGAGGGAGCTGATGAATTATAGATTGGGAAGTGTCTGTGTTGTCGCTCAATATTTCAGAAATTTGCGTATTGCGGTGTTTATTTATTTCAGATTAACGATCGATTTGGTGAGCAAAAGTTAGCAAAAACTTCAGCACATAAACAGATCAATACACAAACAATATCTATAAAACTGAAATGAGCCAGACGACAAATGCAAGACCCAACGCATACAACATCACTGATCGTCCCTGGTGATGTTTCTTGTGAGGACGTTCAATTTTAATCCGCCGTTTTTTGCGTTTATCCTCTTCAGGATCGTAGTACCGAAACTGGTAATCAAATTTTTTGGGATTGGGCCTGTGCCCGAACATTGATTTAAGCATAATAGACCTCCATTTTTAACCTCAA
>JBEPXS010000315.1:0-4491 GCA_041641755.1 Balneolaceae bacterium | reverse complement strand
TTAACACTTCTCGCTTGTCCTTGCCGAAGCCCGCTAAAGCGTAGCCCGGCAACACCGCACTCGCCCCGGCAAAGGCTGCCAAGGAGCCGGCATATCGGAGAAAGGTGCGGCGATTCATACCATTATTGTTATCGTCACTCATAAATCAGCGTAACCTATTGTTTTTAATTAGCTAAAGCGTCGGTTTCCAAATATCGAACCTAAACATACAAACTGAACCTTAAATTAAGCTTAAAACATTATTGGTAAGCATCTTTTATCTTTTGAGGTGCAATTTCTAGAAACAGAATTTTGGTTCTATGTGGATATTATTAGTTGAAGATGAAAAACAGCTTGCCAGTTCACTCAAGCGTGGATTGGAAGAAGAGGGACATGTAGTGGAAGTGGTGCACGACGGAGAGGAAGCTGAGCTACAGGGACTGGTGAATGATTATGATATGGTAGTACTGGACTGGCGGCTGCCTAACCGTGATGGCAAACAAATTTTGGAGCACTGGCGTGCAGAAGACCGAACTTTTCCAGTCCTTATGTTAACAGCACTGGGAGACTTGGATCACAAGGTTGCGGGGTTGGATGCCGGAGCCGATGATTATATGGGTAAGCCATTTTCTTTTGAGGAGCTGCTGGCACGCGTTCGAGCATTAGGACGGCGTTCCTCGGAGATGCAGAATAATGACCCTGTTTCTGTAGGACCTATTGAACTAGATTTGCGGAAGCACTGGGTAAAAGTTTGTGGCATTAAGCGTTCGTTGCGACCTAAGGAGTTTATACTTTTAGAACTTTTGCTCAATGAACCGGAGACCGTCTTTTCCAAAACACAGATTGCCGAGCGGGTCTGGGGATCGGCGTATTACGTCAGTGACAACACGATTGAAGCCACAATCTCTACGCTACGACAAAAGCTGGCTGAATCATTTGAAGAATGCGAGGAAGAGTTCCTGGAGGATAATTCAAAGGTCATTGAAACCATACGAGGAGCAGGTTATCGCCTTAATAGCAATTTAACACAGACAAATGAATAGTATAGTGGCGCGTGTCACCTCCTTTTTTGACAGGTTGTCTATTTCCAAGAAACTGGCATTTTGGTACGGGCTAAGTTTATTCCTAATGCTCAGTCTGTTTGGCTATTTCCTGTACGAGACCTTTCATCAGTCCATTCATCATAATTATGACCGGCATCTTCGCTTTGAAGCTGAGCAGTTGCTTCCCCATATAAAGACCGAAGATTCACTCTCCATTGATCTTACAGGGTATAGTAGGAACGCAGCACTTGAAAGTGGGGTCGAATACGGGACCTATGTTCGGATGTATAATCAGAAAGACAGCTTAATTTATAAAAGCCCTAACTTCTCGGGTACGATACAGCCGCTGGATACAGAAATTCCTGATACACACGAGGAATATTCCTTCAGCAGTCAGTGGCAGGATCTTCCGGCGCGGACGCTGTTTTATCCTATTACCAATAGTGAGGGTGAATTTTGTGGCTGGCTGGAAGTCACGGGTTTTGAATGGGCCCTGCATGAGGAGCTAAGTCGGTTTAGGCAATATCTTCTTGTCTTGATTGCCATAAGTGTGGCATTTTCCATCCTTGGGGGATACTGGTTATCACGTAGAGCACTTCAACCGGTAGCTTCTATCAATGAAGCGGCAAAATCAATTACTGCTACGGATCTGGATAAACGTATACCTGTAAACTACCAGGTGAAAGATGAACTAACCGATTTGGCCGAGACATTCAATATGATGTTGAACCGACTTCAAAAAGGCTTTGAGCGGGAGAAACGCTTCACCTCCGATGCAGCCCATGAACTGATGACGCCACTTTCGTCGATGCGGAGTGATGCGGAGATTATGCTCCGAAAACCGCGCTCCAAAGGGGAGTACCAGGAAACTATTGGGCGGATGCTGACTGAAGTACGCAAGATGAGCGAAATGGTGCACCTGTTGCTGCAACTCTCACGGGTGGAGTCAGTGCACCGCTCGAAGCCGGAGAAGGTTAGCATCAGCCGCATTACAGAAGCAGTGGCCGATCAACACCGGGAACGTACTCAGGCAAAGAATATCAATGTTCAAACACAAATTGACCCTGAACTGCAAGTTCGGGCGCACGGAGCCTATATAGAAGAGGTTATCAACAATTTGTTAGAAAATGCCGTAAAGTACACGCCAAAAGGCGGAGAGGTGAAGCTGCAATTGCAACGTAGCAGCGGCAAGGCGGTCATCCACCTGAGTGATACCGGGATCGGCTTTGATGAGGAGACCAAACAGCATTTGTTTGAACGGTTTTACCGGGCCAATGAGTCAGTAGTGCAGGAGCAAACGGGGAGTGGCTTAGGGCTGCCACTCGTAAAAGCCATTATCGAATTGTATGGTGGAAGAATTAGAGCTTATAGTGAAGGAGAAGGTAAAGGAAGTACATTCGTGGTTGAGTTGCCGCTGGCAGATGGAAAGGAAATTTAATGCTGTTTGCTCGCTTCGATTTTTTTGAAGATTCCCTTCGCAGTTAAATCATAGACCTTTACAATATTCCAACCGGCCTTTTCAACATTTTCGACCGTTTGCCGAGCAATGTGAACACCACTCAAATAATGGATGGGAGCATCCAGTTTTTTCATTAGGCTGGCCAGAAAGGATTGTTCCGGCTTCATATGTTCCAACAGGTGCAGTTTCCCGCCGGGCTTGATAACACGAAGAGCTTCCTGTAATCCAATTACCGGATCGGGAACGGAGCAGAATACAAAGGTGGCTACCACTTCTTCAAAATGATTGTCTGGAAAATCCATGTCTTGAGCATCCATCTCTTTAAGGATAACATGGTCTTTTTGTTTGTCCTTCAATAGTCCTTTTGCCCGTTTGAGCATACCGGGAGAAAGGTCAATGCCCGTTAGTTCAACCTCTTTTGGATAGTACGGGATGTTTTTGCCGGTGCCCACTCCAATTTCCAATACTTTTGGACCGTGGATCTGTTGCCAAAGTTTTTGTCGCCATTTTTTATACCACAGCTGTTCGACTGGCCACTCCATCAAGTCATAGATGGTCGATACAGTGTTATATCGTTTTCGAGTAAATTCCGTCTGTCCGTTTTTTAGCTCCTTCATAAGCATGTACAAATAGTGGTGAAAAAGATTGACATATAGGTATTAGTGATTTCCTCCGCCCATGCCGTGACCATGGCCATGCCCGCGCCCACCTTCTTCCCAATAATCACAGGTTCCATTTAGGTTAGCATCAGTGAAACCAGGTCCATGCCAAGTGGGACTGCCGTCTTGGGCATAATCACAAATTCCGTCTCCATTTTGATCTGCGAAGTTATGACCTGGCCCCCTATGAGTTTCACTTTCAAAATAGTCATTGATTTGGTTGCTGTTTTCATCATGAAATTTCATGCCCTCATGACGTTGATGTATAGCATGAGAGGTATCCCAGTAATCACAGATACCATTACTATTCTCATCTACAAATCCAGGTCCATGCCAGGTAGGACTCCCATTTTGGGCATAGTCGCAGATACCGTCGCCATCTTGATCAATGAAATCATGGCCGCGTTCCCCAAAATGCTGATCCTGTTTCAACGTTTTATCATTACTTTTAGATTTAACAATCAAACCTGCTTCATGTGTTGACCGTTCTATATAGTCATTGATGCCATTACTGTTTTCATCCAAATACATGGGATATACGACATCCTCTTCTTGTTGGCTATCTGTGGTTCCACAACTATTGAACAGTGATAGAGCAAGTGCAAGAAGCAGATAACTTTTTAGGCTTTCCATTTAGTCCACCTCGGAAGTATTATTTTCATGAAATTCGTATTACATACATAAAGAAGTTATAAGTTCAATTAATAACACAAGGGTTTTATCAACTGACTATGTAGTTCAATTACCTACAGCAATAGCTTTTGGCGAACTAATGAATCCTCTCTTTTACCGTATATTCTGATCTATAAATGATCATTTAAGCTTTTTTTAAGGTACCTCCCCGTAAATTGCTGGTAGCAGAATACGGATTTTAAAAATCCATAAAAAGATGTTACGATTAGCTGATCTTATTATTCGATACCGCTGGTGGATTATCGCTTCAACCCTGCTACTTACGGTAATATTGGGCTGGAAGACTCTTTCTGTATCCCTTAATGCTGATTTTTCGACCTATCTTAGCCGAGATGATCCAGCAGTGCAAAAATATAACCGGATTGGTGATATTTTCGGTGGAAACGACTTGGGTGTGGTATTATTGAACTCCGATAACGAAGTGTTTACCCAGTCAAATTTGGACTTGATTGGCCAGTTGACGGAGGCCTACGAAGAGGTTGAGGGTATTTCCTACGTTACAAGCCTATCAAATGTGATTGACTTTAGGGAGACTGAATGGGGACTGGAGGTTGGCAGGCTATACGAACCGGACCAGGTTCCCTCGGAGGATTCAGCATTAAACAAATTGCAAAATTATGTACTTGGGAATGAACGCTACTATGGAAATCTAATATCA
>JBEPXS010000314.1:0-4534 GCA_041641755.1 Balneolaceae bacterium | reverse complement strand
ACCGATATGTTTAACCCTTCATCTATACTTGGTTCATTCTGTTGTTCCTGTTCACACCCCGAAATAGTTATGCCAACAAAAATAAGGGCCGGAATCAGAATTTCTCGTGAGAAATGATGAATTTTAGGATTCATGTATACATTTATTCGTTAGTCATAATTAGACCGACAGCAAAAAACTTGCTGCTATTTGTCAAAAACTAGTCACTTAGATTGCTACTCTTTTATTTATTGAGCGTAAGATACTGATTATTGAATCAATGCAATACTTTTAAGAAGTATCTAATGTTTATTAACTAATAGCTAAATGCATGATTTTATAATCTGTTAACGGTGTTGTACACATTTTTGTAGTGTATCGTTTCATTTATATAGATACCTTAGAAGGGGAATCCTTACAAATTTGCGCGTAAGGCAACGATAATATTGCGTCCAGCTGCGCTAATACCAGATGAATAGGGCCTGTAATGTTTGTCTAATACATTTTCGACACCAGCATTCAGGCGAAAAGTTTCATTAAGTTGATAGGAGGCTTTGGCATTCAGAGTAGCCCAGGCAGGGCTGCCATCCTCTGTATAAATGTGTGGTTTGCCTCGTTCCGACGGTGAAAAATCTTCTATATCTTTACTGCTATTATACTCAGAATAGACTTCTATCTTAATTTTCTCGGCCTTATAGGTGAGGCCAAACCGTCCAAATACAGGAGCAACATGGCGTAACGGCTCGCTATTGGTGATATCTTTACCAGTGGTGTAAGTTATGTTTGAATCCATACTCAGGAAAGAGGCAAGCTCTACTGTTAGTGCCGCACTAAAACCGTAAATATATGCCTTCCCAGCGTTGACGACCGCTTGTACCTGGCTTAGTTGACCATCATACATAATGGAATCCCGGCCGGCAAAATGAAAATTTCGTCGCACCATAGCATCCCGTAACCAGGTATAGAAGCTGTTAACCTCAATCCGGGCCTTTTCGTCAAACCGTTTGATTACCGAAAAATCGATATTATAAGAGTGTTCCGGTTTTATATTTTCGTTTGGAACGATGACGCTTCCCGGTTCCGAGTCAAAAACCTTGGCAGCATCGTCAACATTGGGGGCACGGAATCCGGAAGAACCGTTCAGATTAAACTGGAGGTTATCTATCGGACGGTAAGTGAATCCAAGACTCCCACTGAAAGCACCTGTTTTAATGTCAATTTCGTCAAACGGGAAGTTATAAAACGTTCTATCATTAAATTGAGAATTAAGCATTACATGACTGTAGCGTGCACCTGCTACCGCCGTCACCTTTCCGGATAAGTCTTGTCGGTATTTGCTATAGGCGGCAAGCTGGGTATAGGTGCTTCCGCCATCGGGGTAGCGTGTCGCTTCCGGCTGGCTGGTACCGGTGGTAATATTTGTGGTTGATGCGTCGGATGAAACATAATTATAGACGGTTTCCAGACCATAGAATAGCTCACTGTTTTCCCCCCAGCGTTTATCAAAATCTAGGTTCGCTGTTATCACATCTACATTTTCCTCCCGGTTTCTCAACTGTATTCCACCAAAATCACGGTCGTTTCTGCTTTCCTGAAACCATTGTTGAGAAACAGTGGTGCTCATGTTATCAAATAATTTGGTAGATGAAGTGGCCTTGATCTCTAATGCGTTCATCATCCAAATTTGAGGACCGTAATACCATTCTCCGTGTACAAACGGGCCGGTATCGCCATTTTCCCGCTCTATTAATCTATCGTAGCGGGGAATATCGGTAGTTGTGGAAAGATGGAACCCATAGTTAACCTGCCACCCGCCATTTGGCTTGTAGCGGGCTTTTTGCATTAGGTTTAACTGCTCGTATCCTGAAAACTTTTGAAGAGTCACATCATCGTTTTCCAACGCCCTGTCAGTACCATTAATTCTATCCTGATATTCCTCTCTTTTGCCAAAATCGGGATAGTCATCATAAAAGTTTCCCCCTGAGCGCAGATCATCGAAGTTGCTGTATGTTATACTGGTGAGTAAGCCCCAGTTTTCAAACCCAAGATTCACATCCCCGTGAATAGTACGCTCATTATTTGCAGACGAATACCGGGCTACTGAGTTCGCCGTAACGTAGGTTCCATCCGAAAAAGAAAGTTGTGGCTCTTTTGTTTGAAAGTTCATAACCCCGCCCAACGCATCACTGCCATAGATAATGGAACTGGGTCCAAAAATTACTTCGGTTTGATCAAGAGCGTTGGGGTCCAGTGAAATAACATTTTGCAGATTGCCACTTCGGAAAATGGCGTTATTCATTCGTACACCATCCACCGCAATAAGAACTGAATTCGCAGCAAATCCCCTGATCATGGGACTTCCTCCGCCAAGCTGGCTTTTTTGGACAAACACTTTACCGGAGCTTTGAAGGAGATCAGCAGCAGTTTGGGGATTCTGAAAGTTGACTTCTTCGGTGCTGATCTGAGTTATTTTTTGTGGTATTTGAGACAGATCTTGTTCCCATTTGCTGGCAGAAACGTAAACCTCCTCCATTTTAACGGAGCGTTCAGCCAGTTTTACCAAAAAATCCATCTTTTTGATCTTTTTGAAGGAGAGGGTCAATCGCTTATAGGAAGCATGCTGAAAGGTAATATAGTCCTCAGCTTCAAAGCCGGAAAGATCAGCCTGACCTGCGGCATTGGTCATAGCTGTTTCATTTTGGTCTTGATTAAAAATGTAGACATTCTCAATTGGTTGCAGGTTTGTCTCATCCACAATTTTCAACTGCTGTGCCAGCAGAGAACCGGGAGCAAATAGTACAAGTAAAATTACTATGAAAGGTAATAGCTGTTTCATGTTCATGACAGATAACACATTCAAATTTTTAAAACCAGTAAATTTATCTTGTCTGTGTCTTTTTGTAAATACTATGATCATGCGATAACCGGTTAACAGCCGATTTATTTTTTGTCTCGTTTTTTACGCCTCCAGGTAAGGCCCACCCCTGCTATAATGATCAGCATAGCAAGAAATGAAGTTAACGGCGGCAATTCATCAAAAAGCATATACGCCAGAAATGTTGCAAATATGGGTTCCGTCAGAATCAGGGTTGAAATTAACGTTGGTGAAATAAACTTAACGGCGTAGTTCATGGATCCATGTCCAATAATTTGAGGAAATACGGCCATACCCGTGGCCGATGCAAATCCGATTAAGCTAATTTCTAGTAAATTATTTCCCAATAATATGGCAGAAACAACACATGTTACCCCGGCAAAAAAGTAAACCGGGAAAACATAATCAATCCACTCCCTTTTTTGCCGGATCTTCTGCCCGATCAGCAGATAAACAACAAATATGGCGGCTGCGCTGGTGGCAAGAAAGTTGCCAAACAGGGGATCTGCAAAATCCTGTTCGATTTGGCTGTCGGAGATACCCAACAGAACTGACCCGGAGAACGCCACCACCACCCCAATCCATGAACTGAGGGCAAAGCTACGTTTAAACCAGAGCCGCTCTACGAGGATTAAAATGATGGGATGAATAGTCACCAAAACCGAAGCAGATGCTACGGAGGTGTAATGCAGGGAAGCGATCCAGCAGATAAAATGCACGCCCAGACAAAGCCCGGCAAAAAAAACATAGAGCTTCTCTTTAGTTGATGTAGCAAGCCGTTGCCTGTACATAAGCCAGTATGGAACAAGCAAAACAGAGGCTACAACGGTCCGGTAAGCTGCCAAGACAAGTGGTGGAGTTTCCGGTGTAAGGCGCACAAATATCGGTGAAAATCCAAACGCCACCAATCCGGCTGCAAGTGCAGTAAAAACTTTCAGCCGCGGAAAGGAATCTTGCATGTTAAAGTGCTCCTGTTAGTATAACTCTATCGAATTCGATCCATCGAGCGAACGAGCTCTTCATCCTTTTTGATGTTGCGCAGTGCCAGGAACTGTGCTACAAGCGCCAGCAGAAGTAGCCCCACACCGAGGGATTCATCCCAGAGAAAGACACCAAATCCCCCAAGAGAAAACAGGATTCCTACTCCCCAACCCAAACTGGCGATTTGTGGAAGCATGGTTCGTTTGACCCAGGATATCTGGCTGGGCCGGTTATTGTACAGGAAAATGCAACCGAGAGACATAAGGGCCGCTACCGTTACCAGAATAGCAAATCCGATCCCGATCCATTGCTGCGGATCTTGCTGGGCATGTGAGTAGAGCGGATTAAAGAAAACGATGCCATCAAATAAAAAAGCAAGAAATAGTAAGACTGTTTGTATTCGCTGTATCACTAGAATCTATGATTTATCTGAAATTTTAGTGCGCTAAGATACAATTTCTTTGGCAGTTGCTCATCCTTTAATCAAAGAATTCTCCGAGGCTTGCCTCGGGGTAAAACAAGGAAAGTTTGAAAACCTAAGGTTTTCATTAAGATAAGAAGTGAACTTATTCCTGTTTAATACCTCGGGGATCTGCCCCGAGGATTGTTTAATTGCTATCAATTATTAATTAACGTCAGTTCGATATTAGGACGCCCTAAATATGCTATAGAAGCTCTTTCCATCTATTATCCACTGAT
>JBEPXS010000313.1:0-4556 GCA_041641755.1 Balneolaceae bacterium | reverse complement strand
GATACATACGTGCGCCGGCCGGGATCGTAGTAGGCAACCTCGGTAGCAGGGAGGGTAAAGGTGCCGGGCCGGCGGGCAATAACCACGTCGGTAAATGTTTTGTCACCACTTATCTCCCCACCTCTTCGGTTTATATTGGTACTTTCCTGCGGGTCATAAACCTCCAGGCCACTTGGTAATGCATAATCAGGCTTGCTAATCAGGGGTACATTACCAGTACCGCTTACGCGTGTTTCAATTTCGATAGTCGCTCCTACAAGGGTTTCACGCTCGCTGATGCTTCTGCTCACGTCAAACGAACCGACAGCCCCGATGTAGTTGGCGTTGTCTATACCGGGCAGGGATTGTACATTGATATCGATCGGGTCCGATTGCAGTTCTACCCGGCGCTGGTTACTGCCAAATCCTCCGAAGATACTGCCGAGGCGATCATTGCGGGAGGATGAGCGAACCGAAACTACAATTTTATAAGGACTGATTGTCAACTCTCCTGCTTTAGTTGGGAACAGGGAAAACTGCAGAAGGCGTGCTTTCCGGTAACGAACTCCGTCCAGGATTACAGACTCTGCCTGTGGTCGTCGGCCACTGTCAAGCTCTTCCTTCCAAAAGCCTTCCGCCTTCCACCCGGGTATCGGTTGATACGAGTTAACCTCCAACCCGCTTTTGAAATAGAGTACTACATTGGTAATCAGCTGCTGCCCGGTAATGGGTGTCACATCAGAAACATCCAGTCGTAGAAAAATATCGGGACGAGTAGATGTGGAGGAATTTGTAGCTGACGAATTGCGATCAATTACAGACACGGAAATAGGATCGGTGTTGTACTCGGTGCCATCGATTTCAATTGAGATAGCGGGTATTACATAATCGCCCTCAGATTCAGCTGCGAGAGAGTATTTATAAGAATAGGTAGTGTTCGTTTCCCCATTGACATAAGAAAAGCTGCGAGAAGTAGAGGGCGTGTTACTCAGCAGGCGCAGGCCATTAAAATTGGGGAGCCTTGGCCGTGAAATATTATTGAAGTTACCTGATATCTCGATGGAAAGGGTAATCCGTTCACCGGTAAACAATTTTGTTTCAGAGACGGTAGCCTCTACTTGCAGGTCTTGGGCAACGGCTTGACTCAATAAGCCAGAAAACAGTACCAGTACTAAAAGTGAAACAGAAAATAGATTACCAGTCTTTGTCATTATCTGAATTGCTCGACTCCGTTTTCTTTTTCTTGAACTCTTTGAGCAGGTCTTTTTCTTTCTGTTCCAGCGCCTGCAATATTTTCTCGGCCTGGGCCTTGCTTATTTTGTTGGGACGTGGCTGTTGTTGTTGCTTTTGCTGTTGATCTCCCGAGTCGTTCTGCTGAGACTGATTTTGGTTTTGCTGCTGATTTTGTTTCTGATTCTGTTGATCCTGTTGGTTTTGCTGGTTCTGCTTCTGGTTTTGATCCTGATTATTTTGTTGGTTCTGCTGGTTTTGCTTTTTTTGCTGCTGTTTTTTCTTCTGTTTGGCCAGCTCATAATTATGTTTAGCATCCTCATCGGCAGCACGATAACGCAATGCCTCTTTGTAGGCATTCAGCGCTTTATCCCACTTTTTATTCTGCGTGTAAATATTGCCAATATTATAATCAGCAAGCGCCTGCATCTGAGTATCATCGGTCATTGTCTTGAACTGCTCAAATACCCGGAGTGCTTCATCAGTCTTTTCCTGGTTGACCAAAGTATTTCCCAAATTAAAATATAGTTTGGCATTTTCCGGATTTTGGTCAATCGCTTTTTTGTACAATTGTTCAGCCTTGGCATAGTCCCCGTTCTCGTAAGCCTCATTCGCTTTACGGGCATCATTTAGTGAGGCTGCTGTAAATATCAGCGCCAGTAGTAAAAGTAAAACTGTATTTCTCATAAGTGTATTTTATTCATTCGCTTTTTTAAACGAATATTCTCCCCAAAAAATTGCGGATATTACTCCATCTCTTCCGCAATAGCCAGAGTTTCCTCATCCATTTTCATACTGGTAAACACATTCGATACATCGTCATTATCTTCAAACTTTTCAATTAACTTAAAGTTTGATACCGCCGTATCCTCATCCACCTTGACTTCGGTTTGGGGAATGCGAATCAATTCGGCGGACTCAATTTCATAGCCCATATCTTCGAGGTTATCGTTCACTTCGTACATCTCCTCGCGGGCCGTAATGACCGAATAAAACTCATCATCATTTTCTATCTCTTCAGCACCGGCATCGATGGCATTCAGCATAAACTCATCTTCATCAAACCCAGCATCTTTAATCCGTATCATCCCTTTCTGATCGAACATGTAGGCAACCGATCCGTCGGTTCCCAGGTTTCCGCCATGTTTGGAGAAGATGTGGCGAATTTCGCCTACTGTGCGATTGTAATTGTTCGTAGTCACTTCAATAAAGTAGGCCACGCCGCCGGGACCATAGCCCTCATAGGTAGCATCTTCATAGCGGCCATCACCTTCATCGAGTTCACCCGTACCCTTCTTAATCGCACGTTCGATGTTATCTTTGGGGACATTATCACTCTTGGCGTTGTTGATCGCTGTGTCAAGACGAGGATTCATGTCGGGGTCACCACCACCCTCCCGGGCAGCTACGGAAATTTCCCGTAAATGTTTGTTAAATATCTTGGCCCGTTTTTTATCTTCTTTGGCCTTCTTATGCTTTATGTTGGACCATTTGGAATGACCTGCCATAGCCGATCCTGATTTTATTGCGTGTTTGTAAATTCGTTTAAATCCATTTTCATGCTGCCGCACAAAGAGGTATAATATAACAGATAAGACCCATTGCAGCTAATTTGAGATCTGCAAAAAAATTATGGTCAATCTGCTGTTTACAGCTGTGTTTTTTGGTTAAGGATATGAGTGATTAATTTAAAACAGAACGGGTACTGATATTAAGCGGCATACTATTATTGTAGGGAACCCGTATTGTATATAGGCTGTTGCATTAATTGTCCCATGTTTCAAAAACCTGATGAATTATTATGAATATAGGTATCGTTTGTTATCCTACATTTGGAGGTAGTGGCGTTGTTGCTACAGAACTCGCTAAAGGACTTGCCCAGCGCGAGCACAAAGTACATATTTTGAGTTATGCCCGTCCCGCCCGTTTAGATACATTTCAGACCAATATATCATATCACGAGGTTGACCTGAGCAGTTATCCGCTGTTTGAATTCCCTCCATACGACCTGGCACTGGCCAACCAGATGGTGAGTCTCATTGAATTCGAAAACATCGATGTGCTGCATGTTCACTATGCCGTACCCCATGCAACCAGTGCATTTCTGGCGAAACAGATTATGGGCGAAAAAGCGGCTCATATACCCATTATAACCACGTTGCACGGGACCGACATTACAATCGTGGGAAGCGATCCGAGCTATAAAGAGGTGGTTGATTTTTCAATTAATCAGAGTGATGGAGTTACAGCAGTCTCTAACTATCTGAAAGAAGAAACCTATGAGCGGTTTGATATTCGCAAAGATATAGAGGTGATTCCCAATTTCATCGATCTTGACCGGTTCAAAAAATCGGATAAGCTGCATTTTAAAAAGGCGATTTGTCCCAACGATGAAAAGGTTGTAGCTCATGTATCGAATTTCAGAGAAGTTAAGCGTGTTCCCGAGGTGATAACTGTTTTTGATAAAATTCTGAAGAGTGGCATTCCCGCTAAACTCTTGCTTGTTGGTGACGGTCCCGACAGACAAAAGGCCGAACGCCGTTGTCGTGATCTTGGCATCTGTAATGAGGTTCGTTTTCTTGGGAAACAGGAAAACGTGGAAGAGATCCTTTCGATAGCCGATCTGTTTATGATCCCATCCGGATCAGAGACCTTTGGCTTGGCTGCCCTTGAGGCGATGGGTTGTGGAGTGCCCGTAATCAGTTCCAATATCGGTGGACTACCAGAGGTTAATGTTCATGGTGAAACGGGCTATCTCTGCGATCTGGATGATGTGGATTGTATGGCAGAATATGGAGTCAAAATATTGAGTGACGATTCTCTGCATGAAGAACTTTCCCAAAATGCCCGGAAGCGAGCGGAACAGTATGAGATGAGTGACATTATCACCCGGTATGAAAAATATTACGAAACCATTCGTGAAGGACTTTTGGAAGGTATAAAATAGTAGTTACACTGATTTCCAGTTAAAAGGTCACAATTCCATGTGCCCTTCCTACCAGTTTCTTTGAAGGATGCAATTCTCACCTTCCTTTTTTATTTCCTTAATTGCAAACTAACCCTTTAATTATAGCAACGGGAATGATAACGGTAACATAACTTTGAGGACTATGGTTGGTGTGTGCAATACGGGGCAACGATCTTCAATATTAATGATACTTTTGTTGGTGCTGGGCTGGATTCCTCAGGCCGAGGCACAGTTTGTTCTTTCTGAACTGCCGGACTGGGAAAACCCGGAAGTAATCGGTATTAACAAGGAGCCGGACCATGCAACATTTGTTGCCTATCCGGATATCGAGTCGGCACTGGCCGATAGTAGTTTCAGTTATCATTCAGATTACCAGATC